>SLHZ01000028.1 GCA_007135895.1 Balneolales bacterium
AGCGCTTGCAACTTCACTTTTGAGGCGGTTATCACCATGAAGTGGCTCAGCAGCAACGATGATACGCTCAAGCCGTTTTCCTGAAAGGATTCAGCTATGTTTTGAAATGGATGAACCGTATTTATTCATGACATAATCATCAAGCATCTTGCGGAATGTCTCTCCGATGTTGTCTCCGGTGAGGGTGCTGTGATGTTTCCCGTCAACATATACCGGTGCTTTGGGCTCTTCGAAGGTTCCCGGAAGTGATATGCCGATATTGGCATGTTTGGACTCGCCGGGTCCGTTGACCACACAACCCATCACGGCAACATGCATCTCTTCCACCCCGGGATAGACTTTTCTCCATATCGGCATCATTTCCATGATATGATGGTGGATCTGGTCGGCCAGCTCCTGGAAGTAGGTGCTCTTTGTGCGGCCGCATCCCGGACAGGCGGCTACCTGTGGGATGAAATTCCGGATGCCGAGCGACTGCAGAATCTGCTGACAGATTCGCACCTCCTCGGTCCGGTCTCCTTTGGGCATGGGCGTGAGGGAAACGCGAATGGTATCTCCGATACCCTGCTGCAGCAATACCGAAAGCGCGGCGGTGCTGGCTACCGTGCCTTTCATGCCCATGCCGGCCTCGGTCAGACCCAGATGCAGGGGATAGTCGCACAGGGCCGATAATCGGGTATAGGCTTCAATGAGGTCTTGTACCCCGGACAGTTTGCAGCTTACAATGATTTTTTCGGATGGAAGCCCCACTTCCTCGGCCAGCGCGGTGGATCGAAGCGCACTTTCGATCATGGTGTCCATCATCACCTGCCTGGCAGATGCGGGTTCGGGGAGACGGCTGTTCCGGTCCATCGCTTCGGCCAGAAGCTGCTGGTCCAGCGAACCCCAGTTGACCCCGATCCGGACAGGCTTGTCCCATTTGATGGCCTGTTCAATAATGGTGACAAAGTTCTTGTCACGGGTACGGGTACCGGTATTGCCGGGATTGATCCGGTATTTGGCCAGCAGGCGGGCGCATTCCGGGTGTTCGGTAAGCAGCACGTGTCCATTATAGTGGAAATCCCCGATAATGGGGACCGACACCCCTCGTTTGTCCAGCCCCTCCATGATGGCGGGGACCGCTTCGGCGGCCTCCCGGTTGTTTACGGTGATGCGCACCAGCTCCGAACCGGCGGCCGCAAGCCGGTGTATCTGATCAACGGTTTCGGGAATATCGGAGGTATCGGTGTTGGTCATGGATTGAACCACGATGGGGGCATCGCCGCCCACCCGGATACCGCCCACATCGACGGCAATGGTTTTTTTGCGCTTCATATACTGGTTTTACAATGACTGTTTGTTTTACTATAACTGTTTCCGGTTTTACTGCCTGGTTATACAATCCATTTTTACTGCCTGGTTATACACCAGATTTACTGCCTCGTTATACAATCCAGTTTTACAACCTGGTTATACACCAGTTTTACTGCCTCGTTATACAATCCAGTTTTACAACCTGGTTATACACCAGTTTTACAAGTCGACCCGGAGGAAAACCGGTAAAAAAAAACAACACTATTTTTTCCGGCTTAATTCGAAAAGAAGACGTTTTTCTTCAGCGGTCAGGCCTTCGTAACCCGACTTTGAGATCTTGTCGAGAATCCGGTCCAGCTCCTCCTGGTTGTTCTCTTCCACGATTTCGGCATCGGTGACACTTCGCAACCGGCTCTTACGGGCAGCCGATGCGTATGATTTAAAGGAGGTGTCTGACGTGGAGTAGGGTCGGCCCTTTTTTTTCCCGGTGCCGGGCCAGAAGCTCTTCCGCATCTGTCCGATCCACTCATCATAGTTGTAACCCTGGAAATATAGTTTAAGCAATATATAGCCCCATAGCGCTCCGCCAAGGTGTACAATACGGGCTATATTATCTGCCGAGGAGATGAATAGAAGGTCGATGGCGATCAGGCCGGCCACCAGGAACCGGGCTTCGATTGGCGGGAAGAAAAGCAGCATGATGGGGATGGTTGGAAAGAGCATGGCAAACGCCACCATCATGCCAAAGACCGCACCGGAGGCCCCTATGGTTACATTGGCTGCAAAAAAGGGACTAAAAAGCAGATTGACCAGTGCTCCACCTACTCCTGAGCCGAAATAGATCACCAGGAAATTCCGTGTACCAAGCTGTGACTCTACAGGCCTTCCCATCCACCAGAGCCAGAGCATGTTGAAGGCGATATGCAGCAGGCTTCCATGCAGGAACATGTAGGTCACAAGTCGCCAGGGCTGCAAGGCGATGATGCTCCACTCGGGAATAAAACCGAATAGGTTGATCATACCGCCGACGAACGACCGGGCTCCAAATGAAATAAGCAGGGTCTGCAGGATGAATATGACCACATTCACGGCCATGATGCGGCGCAAACCCACTGGCATGCTTAAATATCCCCGCCGGAATGCACTGCTGAAACTTTCACCGTGAACCGTCATCGGTCAATCTCCTTTTGCACCGTTATCTGTCTGGATTAATCGTAGTTCCCCCGGATTCCCCAGATGCGGATAAGGATGTACCCGACAATCATGCCTCCCAGGTGGGCA
>SLHZ01000133.1 GCA_007135895.1 Balneolales bacterium
AGGGCCTTCGCGCATTGGGCTCATTAGCTCGCTAAAAAATTTTTAGCTCGAATCCTACCAAAGATTTGAGTACTTTCCACCGATAGTATTGACGAACCCGCAACTTTCTGCCGGGTAGCAGGTGCGAAACTTGTTGCACGGGAAGGGAATCCGTTGCGCGGACCGGTTAACTGCTGCACGATTACGGATCCGTTGCACCGACATGCAGTCAGTCAAAAGGACTTGAAATCACAAGGAAGGGTATTGAAATTACAGGCAAGATTATGACAGAAATATCATTGACAAATAGAACGTTACCGGAAATATTCCAGCACACGGTTACCACTTTCCCCGATCGGCCTTCGCTAAATTATGTGGGAAAAGAGCCAACGACGTACAAAGAGCTGGGTGAAAAAGTGAACAGGGTGGCCTCCTTCCTGCACGACAGTGGTGTGGGACCGGGGGACCGGGTGGCCATATTGAGTGAAAACAGCCCGAACTGGGGTGTGGCCTATTTCGGGATCACCTCCATAAAAGCCATCGCCGTACCCATCCTCAATGATTTTCATGCGACCGAAATCCACCATATCCTGCGCCACTCAGGAGCTGTGGCTCTGTTTGTATCAGAGCGTCTCTACCATAAAGTCGAAGAGTTCGATCTGAAAAGTCTCAATGCGGTTATTCTGATCGACAATCTTTCGGTGATACCTTCGGACTGGGGCAGGGAGCATTTGCGCCGTCTTTATTCCGAGGGTAGCAGGGAGCTGCAGCGAATCAAGCATATGGCACTCAAAAAAGCGGGTTATCTGAATGAAACCATCCACAAGGATGATCCGGCATCCATCATCTATACCTCGGGGACGACCGGACACTCCAAAGGGGTGGTATTGACCCATGGCAGTATCGTCAGCAATGCCGTAGCTACCATCCAGGTCGTCTCAGTGGAGGAAAAAGACCGGATGCTTTCCATCTTGCCCCTGCCTCATGTCTATGAATGCACATTGGGTCTGGTATTGCCTGTAATGGCAGGCGCTGCCGTCTACTATGTCAGCAAACCGCCTACTGCCGCAGTCCTGGTTCCGGCATTGCAGAAAGTGCAACCGACACATGTCCTGTCGGTGCCGCTGATCATTGAGAAAATGTACAAGGGCCGGATATTGCCCGAAATCAGGAAAAAAAGTGCGGTGAGAACAGCCTATAAAGTGCCCGCATTACGTAAAATGATAAACCGGAAGGCCGGCCGGAAACTGATGCAGACTTTTGGGGGCAAACTGAAATTTTTTGGTATTGGCGGAGCAGCACTGGCTCCCGATGTGGAACAGTTTCTTCAAGAAGCACGGTTCCCCTATGCGATCGGATATGGCCTCACAGAGACATCCCCGCTGGTCAGCGGCATTCATCCCAATCACACGAGGATACTTGCCGTCGGTAAGCTTCTTCCCGGCGTGGAGGTTCGGATAGACAAACAGGATCCGGATAGCAGCGAAGGAGAAATTCTGGTGCGCGGACCCCTGCTCATGAAGGAGTACTACAGGGATCCGGAGCTTACCGCACAAACTATTGATGAAAACGGCTGGCTGAAGACCGGTGACCTGGGCTCCTTTGACAAAGATGGCTACCTCTATATAAAAGGCCGTCTCAAGAACATGATACTTGGTCCCAGTGGCGAAAACATCTACCCGGAAGCCATTGAATCTGTGCTGCACCGCTCCGACTATGTGCTGGAATCACTGGTATACAAACAGAACAACCGCCTGGTAGCCCGGGCACACCTGAATTACGAGAAGCTGGATGACGAGTTCACCTCAAAAGGGTACAGCGCCACTCAGATGCGGGAACACATCAAAAAACTGCTCATCAGCATTCGTGACGAGGCTAACAATAACGTGTCCACTTTTTCAAGGCTGGCCGAAGTTATTGAACAGTCCGAACCCTTCGAAAAAACTCCTACACAAAAAATTAAGCGCTATCTCTATGTTGACTCCGAGTGAGTAACTTGCAATGCCCGCTTAATGACTCGCGATACCCGCTTAGAAACTTGCGGCATCTGTTTAGTGACTTGCGATGCCCGCTTAGTAATTTGCGATCTTCGTTCTAAGGTAGATTCTCAATGCTCCTCGGTGGTAACCGGACTGGGATCCTTGCCCACCATGTAGCGCTTGATCTTTTGAGTGGTGGTCTTCGCAAATTCCTCCTCACGGACAAGGAAGTCCTGAATTCTTTTATATGAGGGAAGCTGCTTGTTGACCTTGTTGATCTCGGTCCGGACGACTTGTCGTATCCAGTCTTCAGTGATCTTCTGTTTTTTTGCCTCGGACCGCGAGATGAGCGCTTCGCCGTCCACAACAACCTGTGCCTTGATTTTTTCGTTGTAATCCCCGGTCGATTCTCCGTAAACCATGGATTCCTGTATTAGCGGACTGCGGTTGAGCAGATCTTCAATTTCTTCAGGAAAGACATTTTTCCCATTCGCCGCGATGATCACATTCTTCTTTCGCCCGCTGATATGTAAAAAACCGTCTTTGTCAATGTAGCCCAGATCACCGGTGTGAAACCATCCTTCGCGGTCGATCGCTTCCCGGGTGGCTTCGTCATTCTTGTAGTACCCGGGCATGACATTATCTCCTTTGGCCCATACTTCGCCGACTCCGTTTTCATCCGGTTCATGAATCTTGATGGTCACCCCGGGGAGTGGCAGACCGGCCGCCTCGTCTTTGAAAGCTTCAAGCCGGTTCAGTGTGAGAATAGGGGCTGTTTCAGTGAGTCCGTAACCCTGGAGGAACATGAAGCCAAGATTGCGCAGGCCGGCGGCTATTTGAGGATCCGGTGCGGCCCCGCCAGCAATAAACAGCCGGATGTGCCCGCCAAATTTTTCATGAAGCGTCCCGAACAACTTGCGTGGCGCCTGTTTCCAACCTGCTTTCTTAAGCAGCCTGGAGGCACCCAGCATGGGTGGCACAAGGATTCGTGTGGCCAGTTTTTCGTTCATGCCTTTTTTGATATTCCGGTACATTTTTTCGTAAAGCAGGGGAACCCCCAGCAAAATGGTCGCCCGGCTCTTTTTCAGGTCATCCAGGATGGTTTTCAAAGAACGCGCAAAAAAGACCGAACACCCTTTGTAGAGAGGACAAAGAAATCCGCACGTACACTCGTAGGTGTGGTGAATGGGAAGTACGGAAAGAAACCGGTCTTCCGGAATCAGGCGGACCATCTTGACCATGCCCATCAGATCGGTGACAATATTCTTCTGTGTCAGCATGACCCCTTTGGCCCGACCAAGAGAACCCGAAGTAAAAACGATGATGCTGAGTTCTTCCGGTTTGACGGTCGGCATTATCCTGTATTGCTCCGGAGAAACACGATCCATCATGGCCTTCATGGAGAGAAAGTCCCCTTCGTCGGCCAGCAAATCCATGTGAATGTAGTGCCGGATCTTTTTCAGGGATTGATGAGTTGTTTCAAAATGCGAAGCATAAGTACCGGAAAAGATTACGGCTTCGGCATCCGACTCGTGGATGATATTCAATACTTCGGTTTTATTCAGGTTCTTGTCCACCGGAACAATGACAAGATTGTAACAGGCCGCCGTGAGATAGGCGATACCCCACTGAACCCTGTTTTCACCAATGAGGGCAATGTGCGAGCGCTCCTTGATTCCAAGCTTGAACAATGCCGTACCAAGGGCCTGCACATGCTGCAACAGCTCTTCATAGCTTGCTTCCGGTATCGGGGTAGGGTTGAAGTCCGTCAGCGCACGCCGCTTGCCATGCTCACGAACCGATTGCAGCAGCATGTCCTGAATGGAATCTATAGAATGGGTATCAAATAATGGAGCTTTTGTGTTCATAACCGGGGGGGGTTGAGTGAATGAAATAGCATGCATGGAATAACTCGACAAAACGATAGTTCAATCTATTAATTCAACAGCAAAATTGAAAGATAGAATCATGCTCTAAAAACACTTTAAAGCATTGATGGATAATTATATATAAGTGAAATACAATAATGATATTGCAAATAAGAAAATCAAAATCAATAGGTTAATAACATTATTCCTGCTACACTGGCGCGTGATTATTTCCATGAATGTTCCATCTGACCACTTGAATCCAAAAAAATATAAACAGATGAAGGAGTTTTTGAAGCTGACTTCCGGCAGGAAGGTGCCTTCGGAAGATGAGCCAGTTTTTCATGCATTCATTTTGCCATTTTACAGCATTCTGTAATTGCGTATCCTTCATCTGTAATTGTGAATTCTTCTTCTGATTTCATACACCATATTTTGTCTCTTCTTGTGCCTTCAAACCAGAGTATTTGTTTGTCCCGACGGATTTGTTTTCTGCCTGCTTTATTCTGTCTGCTTGCGGTGACGGTTCGTCCTGCCAACAGCCAGATGGTCGTGCCGGCAGCCGAAGCCGTATCCGATACAGTGATTACGGCTTTTGTTCCGGCTGCCGCCTATGCATCGGATCTCGGCCTGGTGGGGGGATTGATCATCAACCGTTTTAATTACCATCCTCGTTATACGCCTTATCGCACTTTTTCGGAGTTGCGGCTGGTCGTCTCTACCCGGCGCCTGTTTGATATACGGCTGCTCCATGAGCAGACCGAAACGCTGGGCCATCCGGTTCGGTCCCGCTGGGTGCTTAATGCCGAACGGCAACCCAGAGATCATTATTTTGGAATTGGCAATGACACTCCGTTTGACGCGGATTCCTGGGATGAGCGATACTATTTTTTTGAGATAGCGCGTTATATCGCCGAGTATTCCGGCCGGAAGAACTTTTACACCAGCAGAAGGGGTAAACTGGACGCCGAGTTGATATTGAAAATCAGCCATGTCATGCCGGAGCAGGCCGGCAGTCACCTGCTGGCCCTGGACCGCCCGCGCGGAACAGAGGGGGGCTGGGTAAATCAGATCGGAGCCGGACTCATCTGGGAGAATCGTGACAGTGAATTTGCGGCTACCCGAGGAAACCGATTGGAAATAAAAGGTTTGTGGGCCCCGGATCCGGTGGGATCTTATCCCATGACAGCTTTGAGCGGCGGTTTCCGGCAATTTGTCTCCCTGCCGGTCCCGCATTTTCATCCTGTGCTGGCGGGACGGATCACCGGAAGCTGGGTTTCCGGCAAGGTTCCCTTCTGGGAAAAGCCGTATCTGGGCGATGAATACACATTGAGGGGATATCCGCTTTACCGGTTTCGCGGCGATGCGTCACTTTGTATGAATCTGGAACTGCGGACATGGCTCTATGAATATGAACCGCTCGATTTCAAGTTTGGCGCACATGTATTCCATGATCGGGGGCGTGTTTTCACCCATGAGGACACCCTGCCGGAACTGTTTCGCAGCTATCACCATACATTCGGTGGGGGTGTGGCAACGGCCCTTTTTACACCCGATTTCATTCTGCGCATCGATCTGGGCGTCTCTGAGGAGATGTACCGCCTCTACATGAACGTGGGCTACATGTTCTGAGGGCTCTTGCGCCATATTCTGAGGTCCGTTGCGCCTTATTCTGCGGACCGTTGCACCTTATTCAGAAGGTTGTTGCGGCGTCACCACCAGATATTCGACTCACCGTTACAGCCAGACATATGTGCAGCCGTCACCGCCCTCATCCATGGGTGCCTGCTCATAGCGGCTGACATCCTTTCTGGAAGAGAGGTGTTCATGAACCAGTTTTTTCAGGATTCCGTCTCCTTTGCCGTGAATAATGGCAAGGCGCTCCAGCCCTCTGGCAAGGCCTTCGTCTACAAAAGCCGTCACACTTCGAACCGCTTCTTCTCCCCGGTATCCCCGGATATCCAGCCTGCCCGAATAGGCGCGAAGCGGGGGATCGGCCTCCGATGATGTCAGTCGGTAACCACGGCTGGTTTTTTTCTCGGGGAGGCGGTCGCTCCGCTCCAGGTTCGGGTGACTGGTGCGAACACGAAGGCCATTGATGATGACGGTTGCTTTTTTCCCGTCTGTCTCAACCAGTTCACCGGTTGTGTTACTGTCAATGAGCCGAACGGGGTCACCAGGCCTGAGGGGTCCTTGTGGTTTAAGAGTGGAATATTTTCTCTTTTTCTTCTGACGGGCACGGCGTTTGGTTACATCCTGTTCCATCCGGGCTATATCGGTGCGCTTTTCCCGCAGTGTCTCCTTCTCTTTAAGGGAAGCGGCCCGGATGGCTTCCTCGATTCGGCGGTTGGCCTGTTGCAGAATCTCCTCAGCTTCCTGCAGGGCCCTGTTCCGGATCTTCTCACGCTCTTCGCGAACGCGTTCCAGCCGTTTTTCCAGTTCATCACGCGAATCTTGCACGGACTGCTCTTTTTTTCTGAGCATCGCTTGCTGCTCCCGCAGTTTCTGGACATCCTGCTCCAGTGATATGATCAGTGATTCCATCCGGTTTTTTCCGGTGCCGGTCCAGTTACGGGCTTTTTTGACAAGATTGTGGGGAAGCTCCAGTCTTTCCGCTATTTCAAAGGCATAGCTGCTTCCGGGAATCCCTTTGCGAAAACGGTAGGTAGGAGAAAGGCTGTGCCGGTCAAACTCCATGGAAGCGTTGCTCCATCCCGGTGTTTCATGGGCAAACAGCTTGAGATCGCCATGATGAGTTGTCACCATGCAGCGAACTTGTTTATCCGACAGAAGTTCCAGAAAGGACTTGACCAGCGCGGTGCCTTCATCCGGGTCTGTACCGCTGCCGGCTTCGTCAATAAGCACCCAGCTGCCTGGCTGTGAAGCAAGCAAAACCTGTTTCATCCAGTTCAGACGGGATGAAAAAGTGCTCAAATCATTCTCAATAGACTGCTCGTCCCCCATATCCAAATAGAGTCCCGACACACATGGCACCCGGGCTCCCTCACATGCCGGAACAGGTATGCCGCACTGCGCCAGAACGACCAGCAGACCAAAAGTCTTGAGTGTAACCGATTTGCCTCCGGCATTGGGACCGGTTATCATGACACCTTTTTCATCCGGTTCTATTTCCAGGCTAAGTGGAACAACCTGTTCAAGAGCCTTTTCCGTATTTGGATACTTCAGCAGAAGGAGCGGATTCCGGCTGTCCCTGAGCAGGAAGCGATGATCCTGTGAAATCTCCGGAATCACCCCGTCCCATCGACGCCCTGTTCTGGCACGGGCATAAATTGCATCAATGAGACCAATGGTCTCCATGTTCTGCTCCATCTGGCGGGAGTAGCGGCCTGTCAGTTCCGTCAGCTCACGTAACAGCCGCTCCTGCTCCCGTTTACGGGCTGACTCAAGTTCCCTGATTTCATTGTTGGCTTCGAATACTTCCACCGGCTCCATGAAGACGGTCTGACCGGTTGAGGAGGTGTCATGGATCAGGCCATGGATTTTCCGTTTGTGTTCCACCCGGACCGGTATCACCATGCGTCCGGCCCTCAAAGTAGCTTCCTCCTCACCGATAAAACCAGCCTCACGACCCTTGCGAAGGATATTCACGAGAGCGCTGCGTGCGGCCTGTTTTTTACGGTTGATATGACGGTTGATTCGGGAGAGTTCCGGACTGGCGTTTTCTTTGATTTCCCCTTTTTCGTCAACCACCCGGTTAATCTGGTTTTCCAGTTCACGCACATCCATGATTTTGCCGGATATGGCATGGAGTAGCGGTGCGCTCTCCTTGTTTCCGGAAAAAAAGGTGCGCAAGAGTCTCGAAGAAACAGCCCAGCGTCCGACTGAGGCCAGTGAAGATCCGTCAAGGATAAACCGCTCGATTCGGGATTGAACCAAAAAATTACGGATGTCTGTCAGGGTTTGCAGCGGTGGCGCTTGTGACGATTCAAGCAGGCCAAGCATTTCGCCGGTTTGTTCCAGCTTGAGAATAATATCTTGTCGATTGGTATCGGGCCGCAGTGATGCGATCCTTTCTTTTCCGCTTGAGGTTGACGTATAGCCGGCCAGAAGTGACCGGATTTTGTCAAACTCCAGCTTGGTTAAAGCAAAATGTTCCAGCGGCATAATTCTCAAAAAATTTGGTGTCAACCGGCAGGTCTCGTACCTTGGTTCGGATCCGCCGATGCGTCAGACCGGCGGGAACGTACGGGAAGATACAAACCATTTCGGAGAGTATTGTTTTTTCGGCTGATGATATGACAATCCTGGTTTTTCTGCTGCTTGTGATGGCCGGTATGGCATCCGGAATTCTGGCCGGTCTCTTTGGTGTAGGCGGCGGTATTCTTTTTGCCCCTCTGCTGCTTTTTCTGTTTCAGTCGGCCGGAGTACCGGAGCCGGTTCTTTGGACCGTGGGAACCAGCCTGTTCTGCAACTTTATGGCAGCCCTGAGCAGCGTCATCCGGCACTATCAGATGGGCAATGTGTATGTGAGGGAGGCCGTCACAATGGCAGTCTTTGGGATCGCCGGCACGGTAGCCGGGCGCTTTATTGCTACCTCACCGTACTACAGCGAGCGTGAATTTACTCTTTTCTTTGTGGCCATTCTGCTCTATTCCACTTTTCAGTTCCTCAGAAAAAAGAAACAGACGGAAGTGCCGGTATCAGACGGGTCCGTTAAGACACAGGTCATGAGAATCTACCAGGGTCCGGCCATAGGATTCCTTTCAGGTATACTGGCCGCGCTCGCAGGTGTGGGAGGAGGGATTCTCATGGTTCCGGCCATGATTATTCTGCTGGGTTTTGAGTATCGCAAAGCCGTGAGCATCTCCTCAGCGGCCATTATCCTGATCACTTTGTCGGCCTGGCTTCAGTTTTCACTGCTTGACCCCGCATCCTCCGGTCTAACCGGCTATCATATCGGCTATCTCGACTTTGGCGCGGCTCTACCCATTGTTGGCGGATCGTTTTTTGCCGCCAGATATGGCGTCAGCCTCATCCTGTCCGTTCGCCTGCGGACTCTGGAAATCTTTTTCGGACTGCTTCTGGCTCTTGTGGCTTTAAGGCTGATTGTCGGACTGGCAGGCTGAAACCGTTATCGGCTTAGTTTTCCAGAACATTGCGGATGGTTCGCTTGAGGACTTCCATGTCCACCGGCTTGATCAGATAGCCGTCAGGATCCGTCTCATTTGCCCGCTGCTTGGTATTATCGTCCGCATTGCCGGTGAGATAGATAACAGGGATTTTTGAGAACTCACGAATAGCTTTCATGGCGTCAACACCATCCATGTCCCCGACCAGTTTGATGTCCATGAGCACAAGGTCAGGGTGCTGTTTTTTTACTTTATCTATCGCTTCCGGACCGTTGTCGACTTTTGCCGAGACGGCGTACCCCATTCTCTGGATCTGCTTTTCCAGCAACAGAGAAATAATAAAATCATCCTCGACCAGTATGATATTCTTCATAAAAAAAAATTGTAGTACAACCCCTGATCACTGATACGCAACTCTGCAGGAAGAAAAGTCAATCAACACAATATTGTTTGAGAGACCGGAATCATGGTTTACTATGACACTTTTCATGACAAAAAACGAAGAAAAGCATAACGGTTTGGGCAATATAATGTTTGGCCCTGACAATATAAAGTCAGAAAAACAGATTTTGCAACATCTGTTTAAACCATAACGCCCGGGTTGTCATGCAACACGGTTGAGTGTACGATGAATCACTTTCTGGAGCAGATTCATTTCTACCGGTTTGACCAGGTATTCAACCGGTTTGATCTGCTCGGCTCTCTGGCGGATACCGGGGTCGGTCCTTGCTGTGACAAAAATGACCGGAATTTTCAGTTCCATTGATATTTGTTCTGCCGCCTCGATACCGTCGATCTCGCCGGAAAGCTTGATATCCATCAGTACCAGATCGGGGCTGATCCGCCGGCAGCTCTCTATGGCTTCCTCCCCCGTACCAACGCTTTCCGTCATCTCATAACCCATTCGTTCAATCTGTTTCTTTAACAGGTATGAGGTGATGTGGTCGTTTTCAACACAAAGTATTTTTTTCATTTTACAAACCGTTTTGCAACAGATATGTTAAGTCATACTTGAATCGTGCCTTTTCCGGTGACCGGATTGTTTTCAAAAAACAAAACCATGTACCATCCGTCAGACCGTAACGTTGCAGCGTACTACCTGATACTCAAACTAATTTTTTGATCTGCGTGTTGCAAATTAGAAAATCATAAGAACGCTTGCCGGTAATCAAAAGACAGGTTAAAAAGTTTTAATCATTTGGTCAGGCTGTTAATTCATGCCTAATTCCGTGAGTTGTTAGAATGTTATTCTTTATAACATCAAATATACCATATGTTTAGCATTATTCGTATCTTCAC
>SLHZ01000087.1 GCA_007135895.1 Balneolales bacterium
CAGTTGATTCCGGCAAGCCGCTTGTTGTTGTAATGAAACTGTATCGTTAAGAGTTTTATTTCATATGGGACCGGTACGGTCATTTCAATGTTAAAACGGCTACGGACTCGATGTGATATGTTCGGGGAAACATGTCAACGGGCTGAATGCGTTCCACATGGTAAAGATCTTTGAGAAGCGCGGCATCCCGAGCCTGCGTGGCGCTGTTGCAGCTCACATAGACAATGCGTGGAGGAGCCAGCTCCCTGATACGGTTTATGACCTGCTCATGCATGCCGGCCCGCGGAGGATCGGTGATGATGACATCGGGATTTCTGTACTTCCCGGTCAATTCGGCGGTAAAGACATCTTTCATGTCTCCCTGCTCAAAGAAGACGTTGTCGGTCTTGTTATCCAGGGCATTTTCTCCGGCTTTCCGGATCGCATGGGGGTTCATTTCAATGCCCACTACCTTCTCTGCCCTGCGGCTGACATGGATTGACAGGGTACCGACACCACAGTAAAGATCGTAAACCAGTTTGACTCCGGCCGGATCGAGCGCCCGGTATACCGTGTCGTACAGGACCTCTGCCTGCCGAGTGTTGGTTTGAAAGAAGGTATCAGGGTCAATCCGGTAGACAAAGGGACCCAGATGCTCATGGATATACCCCGGTCCGCGGATTATCTTTCTGTACCGGCCTTCTGAAGTGGGCGAACGGGTATCGTTGATGCTGTTGATGATCGTAGTGATTTCGGGGAACTTGTCTTCAAGATAACTGACAAGCGAGAGGAGCCGCTTCTCATCATACCGGGAAGTCACCAGGTTGACCATCAGGTCATCGGTGTGAATTCCGTTGCGGATCACCAGGTTGCGGAGATATCCGGTATGCTGTCGGGTATTCCATGGTTCCAGGCCGTTTTCAATGGCATGGTGACGAACCGCATCCAGGATACGGTAGGAGATAGGGTCCTGAAGATGGCACTCCCGGAGATCAAGGATCCGGTCAAATCTTCCGGGAATGTGCAGACCCAGGGCAAAATCACGATCCGCAATATCCTGTCCGGATTGTATCTCCTCATCGGTGAGCCAGCGCCTGTCACCGAAGGTGTATTCCATCTTGTTGCGGTAATGGTATGGGTCCGGAGCACCGATGACCGGTTCGGGCTGTAAGTCCGTAAAACCACCAATCCTGCGAAAATGATCCGCCACATGCTGCCGCTTGAAGCGGAGTTCCTGCTCATACGGGATGTGCTGCCAGGTGCAGCCTCCGCAGACGGTGGCGTGGGTGCAACGCGGGGAGATGCGGTTGGGGGAGGGTCTGAGAAGTTCCAGCAGCACCCCTTCGGCATATTGTTTCCTTTTTCGGATGATACGAACCCTTGCCAGATCACCCGGCGCCGTATTGGGCACAAAGACGGCAAAATGATCGATTTTTCCAAATCCCTTTCCCTCGAAAGCGGCATCGGTTATTTCAAGTTCCACTACCCGACCCTTTTTTACGGCTGCGGGCGGATTATACTGACTCATCTAACTGATTTTTTCTTTGACAGACTCACCATCGGGCAAGTCATAGGTTTCGGAAAAGAGAATGCACTCTTCCATTTGGAGGGAGCCCTCGGCAAAACGCGATTGTACAAGGTCGTAATGCTGTATTGTGATCGTGTTGAGGGTTTCAATAAAACGAAGGGCAGCACGAGGATGCCGCTTCGAAAGAGTCTGGTAGTCGGACAGAAAGAAGCCGTACAGGGAAGTGTCGGAAATGCAGCGTGCCGATGCTTTGCGACGGACCATGTAGTCGATGCTGAATGCCCCGAAACAATCCGGTGACGAGAGCTGCGTGAGCACCAGAGGGTCTTTGTCCGGTGCGGGAAAATGAACAAGCTCCACGTTGCCCTTTTCGATAAGGTAAAGACCGGTAGCGGGATCACCCTGATGATAGACGAATTCACCGGACTTGTAGCGGCGATGGTGGCTGAGGCTCAAAAACTCGTACCGTTCCAGGCGTGACAGGCTTTTCAGAAAGGGGGATTCAAAAATCAGTTCGCGTTTTGATTTTAGACGGGTCCAGAATTTTTTCTTGAACATGATCCGGGTGATAAGGAATGTTTGAAGACTTTGTTTAAATGATTCTGATTTAACAAGTTCGCTTATGCGGATTCGGCTCGTTGGCTTTAGAAAAAAGAGTAAGCATGACGATGCCGATGGAAAAATAGGGTATTGTGAGACTAAAAGGAATGCCCGATGCCAAAATGCCAGTATGGCGAACTGTTGTTGAACCAGCCCCTCTGCAGGTCATGTATCCGGTAAGCCACATCAATACGGAATACCAGATACTCCCAGTCGAAACGTACGCCGAAACCGGCCCCTACGGCGATCTGTTCATAAAACCGGTCCGGCCGGAACACTCCCTCGTCAAACGGACTCCGGCTGCCGTACCATATGTTGCCGAAATCGGTGAAACCGGCAAGGCCCCAGTCGGTATTCAAAAATGAATGCAGGACGGTATGCCGGTACTCGAGGAAACCGGCCAGCTTGATATCCCCGCCGTTGATGGGCACTTCTCC
>SLHZ01000257.1 GCA_007135895.1 Balneolales bacterium
AGCGCATCAACCCGGTCTACTGCTTCAAGCCCGACGGCACGTTCTGCGATGATGTGGACTTTATCTATGGATCGGAAACAGCCGATACCCTGCTGCGCTTTGGTCCGATCACGGGCATGGCGACCGATCACGAAGGCAACATACTGATTTCGGCCCATGGCTATCGCGGCAGCGCTGAAGGCAATCCCTGGAATTCAGGCCACGCGTTTGTACACCGGATAGACCCGAATACGGGAGAAGGTCTGGGCGTAGGCGAGATTACCGTGATGCGTACCGAGACGGCTTCGCAAGCCTTCCATATAGCGGCCGATGAATTTGGCGATATCTACTATTCGACCGTATTTCCCGGCGAGCCGATCCGCGTGATGGACTCGGATTTTGAGTTCCAGCTGAACGTATCGGACAACCGTTTGGGCTTTGCGCGGGCGATTGCGGTGAACCGTGAGGGAACACTTGTTTTCCAGCCTTCGAACTTCGGCACTGAGCTGATTACCGGCACTGACACGCTGGTAGTGGGAGGCCGTGTTGAAATACATGAGGGTGATGTATTTGACGGTTTCAATGTAATGGATACGCTGACGCTGATCGGTATGGATCCGGGTGCTGGCGCCGTGTGTCCGATGACCGGTGTGGCCTACTTCCCGGCCTCGGGTTCGGGCGGCAACCCCGAAGGCGATCCGAACATGTGGGAACCGCTGACGATCTACGGTTTCGACATCGGAGATGATGGTACGATTACTGTTGTGGACCAGCTGGCATGGCATCAGGACGATCCGGCCGAACCGTTCAACCCGATCTACCGTGCGATGGCGATATCTGAAGACGGAATGAGGCTTGCGGTAGGTGGTTTTTCAAGCGCGGCCCCGATCCAGCTCTTCCGTCACAAGACGGACACGAGTGTGGAAGACGAGCCTTCGCTGAGCGAAGTTCCGGGCGGATTCCTTCTAGAGCAGAACTATCCGAACCCGTTCAACCCTGCAACGACGATCCGCTACACGATTCCATCGAACATGGAAGTGCGGATTGATGTGTACAACGTAGCAGGTCAGCGAGTGGCCACGTTGGTCAATGAGCGTCAGGAAGCCGGTGTACATACGGCGACCTTTGACGGCACGTACATGGCCAGCGGCGTATATCTGTATCGTCTGACAGCGGGCGATTTTGTAGAGACCCGCAAGATGACGCTGATCAAGTAACAGTGTGCTTCTTTTTCGTTAAAAGGGCGCTCCGGATTACCGGGGTGCCCTTTTTTTATGGGTGCGCCCGGCAGGGCGCATCTGCTTGGGAGTGAAAGTCTCCTATGCGCCGGCTAGCGCATCTGCTTGGGAGTGACAGTCTTCTGTGTACCGGCAGGGTACATCCCCTGGGAGTAGAAATATCCTGTGTACCGGCAGGGCGCATCCGTCTGGGAGTGAAAGTCTCCTGTGTGCCTGGAGAGCGCATTCCCTGCAAAAAATTCGTACCTTTCCCCCGGTTTTTAAACACATTCTCACTGATGACAGAACCCGGAAATCCCCGTTTTGGTTTTATATCGTTGGCGCTGAGCATTATACTGGCACAATCCGCCGGTCTGATCGGCTCGCTTGCAACAAGGCCCAACATCGATACATGGTATCGCATGATCGAAAAGCCTTTTTTTACCCCTCCCGATTGGGTATTTCCCGTTGTATGGCCTTCACTCTACCTGCTGATGGGAATTGCCGCCTGGCTGGTTTACCGGACATGTGATTCTGAAGTAAATAGCAGTTCCGGAACAGATATCGGTCTCAAGAAAGATAATATCACCGGAGCAGATACTGGACTTCAGACGGGTGCCAGCATTGGATCAGATGCCGGTCTTGAAGCAGGAGCCATTTCTGAAGGAGGCGACGGGTCCGGAACGGGTATGATCCCGTCCGTTTTCAGGACACGGAAAAGACCATCACGGGTCCTGGCCCTGCAAGTTTATGGAATACATCTGCTGGTCAACACTGCCTGGTCTTTTCTTTTTTTCGGACTGAAGATGCCCGGAGTGGCGCTGGCGGGCATTCTGTTGCTTCTTGTCATGATTCTGCTGACGGCCGATATGTTTTACAGGATACGGCCTTCTGCCGGTTATCTGATGATACCGTATCTTATATGGGTCAGCTATGCAACCGTCCTCAATGGCAGCATATGGTGGCTGAACTGATGAAGAAGCAAAGTGGTCGATCCATGTAATGTAAAAAATGCCATTTATTCATATAATCCCAGATCATTGGAATGATACCTCTAAATGTAATGACACCATCACTACTTGAAAAAGGTGAAATGAAATGTCCATGACCGCAACCCTGTTACACAGGGGCATGATTAAAAACGTCATGGGCATTACATGTGACCTTAGAAATCAAAAATGTTTAAACACATGAAACAGAGAAAGAAACGATTCTTTCCCGGTTGCCATTCTCTGATACCGGTTTTAACGGCTGTGATTCTGACTTTGGCCGCTGTCCCGGTTCTGCTGTCCGCAGCCCATGCCGAAACCGGCCTGCCCGGGTCAGGTCTGCATGAGAAAGGGGCTCAGGACGGACAGCGCTATGAACAACTCCGTTACAACATGGTCAATAGTCAGATTGTTGTCCGGGGTGTCACGGACGAATATACGCTGCAGGCCATGGGAAACGTTCCACGCCACGAGTTTGTCCGATCTTTTCACCAGCGTGTCGCCTATAGTGATCAGCCCATACCCATTGGGCACGGGCAGACCATTTCACAGCCATTCATAGTGGCCTATATGACGGAGCTGATCAAGCCCCGTGAGGGAATGAAAGTACTTGAAATAGGGACCGGATCGGGGTATCAGGCCGCGGTTCTGGCTGAAATAACGGACCAGGTCTACACCATTGAAATCATCGAAGAACTGGGGCGATGGGGAGAAGAAAACCTCAGAAGGGCCGGTTACGATGCCGTCAATGTGAAATATGCCGATGGTTATCATGGCTGGAAGGATCATGCCCCGTTTGACGCGATTGTTGTGACGGCGGCCGCTGATCATATTCCACCGCCTCTGGTAGAGCAGCTTCGTGACGGTGGCCGCATGGTTATACCGGTTGGTTCGCCTTTTCGAACCCAAATGCTCATGTTGATCGAAAAAAGAGGCGAGCAACTAAGAACGAGAAGCCTCATGCCTGTCCGGTTTGTACCATTTACACGCCAGGAGGAGGATGAAGAAGATCCGTTCTACCATTTGTACGACGATGATGAATAACATGTCCCAGTTAAAAAATCACCTTCAGCCGCTGCCGATATCCGTTGGCATCACCTCCATGGCGGTCATCGCTTTTCAGCTGGTGATCGTCCAGCTTCTGTCCATCAGCCAGTGGCACCATTTTGCCTATATGGTCATATCCATGGCCATGCTTGGTTTTGGTGCTGCCGGGACGGTACTGGCTCTTTTCCGGCAATGGTTCCGTGAAAACAGCGAGCGCGTTCTGCCTGTAATCTACCTGCTCTGCGGCGTCTCCATGGCTCTTTCGGGCCGGATGATCGGTGTTTTTGGGGACTTTGATACGTTCCTTCTCTTCTTTGACAGGATGCAGATTGTCCTGATGGTATTTACCTATCTGATATACTGTCTGCCTTTCTTTTTTGGGGGACTGGCCATTACCCTTATTTTTTATACTGAGATCACCGGGATCGGAAGGTATTACTTCTTCAATCTTGCCGGATCCGGTCTGGGAGCAGTTCTGGTGGTCGCTTTACTCTGGATTGTGCCGGCCACCCTGTTGCCGGCTTTGCTGTCGTTTCTTCCACTGACAGCGGCATGGCTGGTTATGTCCCAAACCTCGCCGGTCAGGAGCTATGTGCTGGCAGGTGTGCTGCTGACCATTGCCACACTGTTCTTTCCTGCACGGCCTGGTGTTTCGGAATACAAGGATATCTATGCCGCACTGCAGCTTCCCGGCGCTGAAATCATCCATGAACAGTCCAGTCCCTATGGTCTCATGCAGGTCGTTCATGCCCCCGCACAGCGGTTTGCGCCTTCACTGAGCCTGCAATACCGGGGAGACCCGCCTGTCAGAAATGTGGTGTTCAATAACGGGGATTATTTCGGGACATTACTGGGTCATGGTGCCGGCACACCGGCCGGAAACCACATTCTGGATTACACCACCCGGGGACTTCCCTACTTCCTGCGTCCGGTGGAAGAGGTTCTTGTGCTGAATGCCCGGACCGGCAATGATGTGTCTCATGCCCTTCACCATGGAGCGAGACGGATTGCGGCGGTTGAATCCAACCGGCCGGTCAACAACCTGCTCACCACCCGTCATCCGGAATGGATTGATTCCATTTACCATCGCGATGAAGTATCACTGCATAGAAGTGCCGTAAGAAGCTGGCTCACAGCTACGGCGCGGACAGATGACACCTATGACCTGATCGTGCTGCCGGTTATTGGAACCTTTGGCGGCTCTTCCGGAATAGATGCGATTAGTGAACACTACGAACTGACGTACCAGGCATTTGAAATCATGTGGGACCGGCTGGATGAGAACGGCATGATCAGTGTGACCGCATGGGCCGACTATCCGGTACGGGCTCCGCTGAAGCTTCTGGCCACATGGAGGAAGCTGCTTGATGAAAAGCTCGCGCAAGATGAACGCTATGCCCACAGTTTAAACGGGTCTGCCGGTGAAATCCCTCCGGAAATGGAAATCGATGCAGAGGAAGCAGAGGAGGACACTGTTTCGGTTTCTGAGCCGGAAGTCATAGAAATGGATCCCGAGATCATCCGTGATCATATCGTTGCCATCAGAAGCTGGGGGACGATTACCTTTCTTGTGAGTCCGACCCCCTTTACGGAAGATGAGCGCCGGAAACTGCGATCTTATGCCAGCGGCTTATCGTTCGATCCATTACTGCTGGCCGATCTGGAGAGAGGTGAGCGTGACTACTATGGCTTTGTCGAAGATCGCCGGTTTTTTAATTATATCGACACCGTGATGGCCGGTTCAAGAGTCGATTTCTTTGATTACTATCCGTTTGATGTGAGACCTACCCCGGATAACAGGCCCTTTTTCGCCAATTACATGAGTTTCTGGAAACTGCGGGAGTTAAGTCATCTCTTTGGCCGTGAAAAACTGCCCTACATCGAACTCGGGTATGTGGTTGTTGTGGTGGCTCTTTTCCAGATCGTAATAACCGCCCTGGTCCTGATCATACTTCCCCTTTTCCGGGTCGGACACAAAAATACCCTTAGGCGGTGGACCTTTTTCTACTTTGCCGGTATCGGATTGGGTTTCATGTTTTTCGAGATTGTACTCATCCAAAAAATGATCCTGTATCTGGGAGAACCGGTCTACGCCATGGCCATTGTACTGACGGTGCTGCTGATATCATCGGGAATGGGCAGTTTTTATTCATCACGACTCGAGCCAACCTCAAAAGTCAAAGTTGTCGTCGGCTGTATCATAGTCCTGATGATCGTACTTTACAACGCGTTTTTGATGTCGCTGCTGACACTGACCATTGGTTTGCCGGCGATCATCAAAGTTGTTTTCGTTTTTGCCATTCTGGGTTTGCCTGCCTTTTTCATGGGCATGATGTTCCCGCTGGGGCTCCGCCGGCTGCTCAAGAGCAATGAGACACAAATACCATGGGCTTGCGGTGTGGACAGCTGTCTTTCTGTATCGGCAACCGTGCTGGCGATGCTGTTTGCACTGGAGTACGGCTATGTGGTGGTTATGGGCCTTGCCGCACTATCCTATGGCATGTCCGCTTTCTCCGTAATGGGTTTTGACACCGAATAAGCGCCGTCCTCAATCGTTTTTTTCATACGCTCACGATAGAAAACACGATCAGTAGCATTCCATGCAGGTACCGCTGTTACTTCTTGCAATCAGTTTAGGGGCAGGCCTGGCATTGCAGCATGTCAGGGCAGTGCCGGACAATGCGCACTCGGCTTTGAACCAGTATATCATCAATATTGCGCTACCTGCTCTGGCTCTGGTCCATATACCGCGCATTACCCTCCACGCCGGTCTTCTATACCCGGTCGGCACGGCTTACATCATCTTTCTCTCGATGATGCCGCTGGTTGTAATGGTTGCCAGAAAAAGTGGATGGAACCGGCAGACCACAGGCTCGGTCATACTGGCCGCCTGTCTGGGCAATACCGCATTCCTGGGTTATCCGATTATTGAGGCTCTGTATGGAACAGAGGGCCTTCAGATCGCCCTGCTGGTCGACCAGCCCGGCAGTTTCGTGGTCGGATCTACTTTCGGCATCGCTGTGGCCGGATACTACAGCAGCCGGAAGAATGGCACAGGGGATGTGCTCCGAAAAGTTGCCACCTTTCCTCCGTTTCTTGTTTTCTGTCTGGCGCTGGTGATGAATTTGACAGGGATCCGGGTAGAGGGAGCCCTCCTTGAGGTTCTGAAGAACCTCGGAGCAACACTTACACCTATTGCCCTGGTCTCCATTGGTCTTCAGTTGCGATTTTCCGGTATCAGGGAGATGCTCAGACCGCTTGCATTCGGTCTTTTCTGCAAGCTCGTCCTGGCCCCGGCACTGATATACTTTCTATATGTGACGGCAACCGGAGGAAAGGGGCTCCTCGTTCAGGTAAGCATCCTTCAGGCCGCCATGCCACCGATGATTACCGGTGCGATCATCGCGTCGGAATATGGTTTGAATGCGAGGCTCTCCACACTGCTGGCCGGGGTGGGCGTTGTTGTATCGGCGGTCACTCTCACTATATGGTATCTGGTAGTCCAGGGGGCAGGATAGCACCCCGCCTTTAAACTATTTCCCCGCCAATGAAATCACTCCGGAATTATTCATTGGCAGTGTGACAGATGCCGGGAGTAGACCGGGAATTTGCCGGACTGGCGCTCGGCTGTCAGTCAGACATCAACCCGAAAATTTCCCCGGCAATTTGCTGAAAACGAAGCCGTGCCTCGTCCTGCCGGACCGGCAGAAATGCCGCAATAACAAACCTTGTGTTTCCATCATCCACAATGCCAACATCATGCGCCCAGAAGCTCCACCAGCCTGTTTTGTGATAGAACATGGTCCCGGCCGGAAAACCTGTGGCCAGCTTTGACTTGTCGAGCTGGCGGCCAAGCAGGGTCATCATCTGCTGGCTGACCCATGGATTGATCATCTTCCCGGCGTGTATCCGGTATAGAAAATCGGTGGCGTGCAGAGCGCAGGTCACTGTGCCTTCAACTTCTTCGTAACCCGGGTCCTCAACGGCACGTCCCAGGAATTTCCGGGTTACTTCACTGCCGTGCCAGTTATGCCGGTGCATCATTTCATTGATCTTCTCCCGGGTAGCCAGATCGATCATTTCATTCGCTGCCGTATTGGAGCTCGTGGTGATCATGAGGTCGAGCAGGTAGTTCACATCCAGTGTGTCGCCGGCCTTCGGGACAGGACGCGGATCGTTGCGGAGCGACATTCGACGGTCCACAGCGTTATGCGGCTTCACGACGACGGGTTCATAGAGTGAATAGATACCCTGACTGACCTGGTTCAGCACTTCGGCGGCCACATACATTTTATAGACACTGGCCGGATAGATGAAATGATCCATGTTCACTCCGCCCAGACGAGGGTGATTTCCGCGCAGATCAATGACAGCCAGGGATATCTTGTCGGTCCCGTGTTCGCCCACATCAAAGACCCGGTCGAGACCGGCCCGGGAGACTATGGCTGAAAGAGTGTCAGAAAGAGCCGGATCCGGGTAGAGGTACCCGGGTATGTCGTTTTGAGGATTGTGAGCCTGTGAATGAATGGATGTTAACATGACAAGGAAACAGAGGAGTATCAAAATATTCTTGAACATGGGTCAGGAAGTCAGGTCTGATCGTTTGAGATTGAACGGCCCGATGGAGCCTGGTCTGATAGAACCTGGCCCGATCGTTTATGGTTCATTGGTCTGATAGAGCATGACCCGATCGTGAATGGTTCGTTGGTCGTAATAATCCCGGACTCATACGAGCTCAAAAAAATACCGGGAAAAAGTGTTGCGGTATGATCAGATCAATGTAAGAGAAATACCGATAAATGTGGTAATTTTGTTCGGGTGAGACTTGAAGAATCTGCAAGGGTCGTCACGTGAAGGGCCATCCATTCAAGGGTCGCTACGTCAACCTTTTTTCCTCATACTTTATCAACTCATTTTTAGCTCTATATAATTTGCATCATGAAATGTCCATGACCGCAGTCCAGTCACACAGGACATGATTATAATCGTCATGGACACTCCATCTGACCGCTTGAATCCAAAAATTATAAACAGATGAAACAGTGGTACGAAGAATTATTCGATAATTACGCGCGTAAATACGACAACGAAAGTTTTACCAAAGGAACGATCGGCGAATGTGACTTCCTGGAAGAGGAGGCAGGCTTTAACAAAGAGTGCCGTATTCTCGATGTGGGCTGTGGTACGGGCCGCCACGCCATTGAGCTGGCCCGAAGGGGCTACAGCGTAACAGGAATCGATTTGTCCGAATCCCAGCTGGCCCGTGCGCGGGAAAAGGCCCGGGAGGCTGGCGTAACCGTTGATTTCCAGCGTCACGACGCCAGGAGTCTTCCTTTCAGCCGGGAGTTTGATATGGTCATCATGCTCTGCGAAGGTGGGTTCCCGCTCATGGAAACCGATGAAATGAACTACGAAATCCTGCGCTATGCTACCGATGCCTTGACAAAACCCGGGAAATTCATTTTCACCACGTTGAACGGATTGTTTCCGTTGTTTCATTCGATTGAACGGTTTCACAGTGAAACTTCCGAGAAGGACGATGCCGTATATCGGAATAACCGTTTTGACTTGATGACCTTCCGGGATCACAATATCACCGAAGTGGAGGATGACGACGGCAACAAAAAGGAACTGGTCTGCAACGAACGGTACTATGTCCCCTGTGAAATTACCTGGCTGCTCAAGACACTGGGCTACTCCAGGATCGATATCTACGGAGCGCGATTAGGCGCTTTTTCCCGAAAGGACAAGCTGCAGACGAAAGACTATGAGATGCTGGTGATTGGAGAGTGGTGAAGCCGAACAGAACCGGGAGATGGTAACTATGCAAAAGAAAACAACCCAAATGGCAGGGCTTTTCCTGATAACGCTATCTGCCGTATTTTTTCCCTTGAAAGGATGGACGACGAATCAGAAAACAGTGATACTTCCTGTTCCTTTTGAGATCACCGTCGAGCCGATGGACCGGCTTTTACTTGTGAACTTTGAAAAAGATCCCGATACGCTGTATATCGGTTTTGAGCCTCAGATTTTCAATGACACCGTCATGGGAACCGGACAGCTCATCATTGGCTGGAGGAAGGATGGAAGGGTCGATGTATATCATGACCCGGGTCTGAACCCTGAACCCGACGCATATGACATTGCCGGCAAGGGGCTGGCCAATATGGTTGTGCATCCCTTTGAGGAGGACTGTTTCCGGGTCAATGAACGGGGAGTGCAGGCCAACTGTGTTTTTCGAGATATCCACGGTCGGCAAGTGGAATTGCTCATCCGTGAAAACAACACCAGAGAGCGTAAGCCTTTCGCGCTGCTGGCTCCGATGGGCCAGGCCGCCGAGAGTCCTTCCGCGATGCCAATGATCTGGCTCAACCAGTTTTACTTTGTGCGTCGGAAAAACACGGATATTCGGGTTTCCATTGACGACAGGATACATCGTGCCGACCGGCTTCCGATGAGAATCGACGGAAGCCGTATGACGTTCATCCGGTACGATACAGACCCGTTTATCATAACACTTAATCCGGCACATGATGGGCCTGTGCCGGTTCTTGAGATGGAGACCGACAAGATAGCCAAAGAGATTCATCGAATAACAGAGGATGGCACGGAGTATCTGATCGAAATGGAGAATCATGCAAATCGGCCGAATCAAGCAGATCGGCCGAATGATGAAGAACAGCCGAATCATGCAGAGTGGGCGAATCATGCCGATCGACCGAATCCTACAGATCGGCTGAAGCATGCCGATCAGCCGATTCCCGTACTTTCGACTATGATAAAATGGCACGAAAATCATTTCCTTTCACTGATGTTCGAGCCTTCTTTTCCCAATGTTTTGTATCTGGACGACGGAGAAGTCAGGAAGGGCTCTTTTAAAATAGCTGGCAATCCGGCTGCCGGTCGGATAACCGGAGATTACAGGGTTCACCGATCCGGTGAAAACGTCCGGATCAACATGACACC
>SLHZ01000254.1 GCA_007135895.1 Balneolales bacterium
CACTGAGCTGGCCGGCGACCGGACGGAAATAGTCCACCAGTGCCTTCCGGTATCTGGCCCTGGAATCGGGATTACCCACCGAATTGAGTTTCAACCGGGCATTGGTGATCCCGGCCCGGTGATAGATATCCATCATGAAGGCAATTATTTCGGCATCGGCCAAAGGGTCGGCTGAACCGATCAGCTCTGCGCCAAACTGGTGAAACTGACGCTGGCGGCCTTTTTGGGGGCGCTCCGCCCGAAAGAACGGACCGATATAGAAAAGCCGCTGTACACCGCCTCGCTGATTCAGGTGATGTTCAATGTAAGCGCGGGCCACCGGCGCGGTACCTTCGGGACGCAGTACATAATGGTCATCACCGCGATTGAAAGCGAACATTTCCTTGCTGACGATATCGGTAAGCTGTCCCACCCCGCGCGCAATAAGCTCGGTTTGTTCCATAACCGGGGTCCGGATCTCCTGAAAATGGTATCTTTTCGCTGTTTCCCGTACAATCTCTTCGATTTTTTGCCATTGACCGATTTCACCGGGCAGCAGATCAACCATGCCATGATGTGTAGTGAAAGATAGCTTGCTCATAGGTAACTCCCGGATCCTTTCTTCCGGGTGACATTTCTTCCGTTATTAAAAAAAGGGGTCCGGTCATAGAACAACCGGCTGCATGAATGAGCGAAAGATAACAGGTTCGGGACTTATTGCCACACGATTACTTGAGTCTTCGTACAAAAATCCTCCATGCGTTCAAGATCATATCCTGCAGGTCATCCGAGAGTCGGAACAGGAAAAGGCCGGCCGTGGCCATGATCGTTATGAGAGCGGAGCGTAACAGTAAATCGGCCATCCAAACCGGTAAGGAGGGGAGGTAAAGCCCTGCAAGCAGTGTGACGCCGAGCAGTATGATGCCGGTACCGGTTTTGCGTGTGAAAGGCTGGATTCCAAACCGGTGGTAGACATAGACTACACAGACCAGATTGTGGATCAGTATGGAAATCGCCGTGGCCAGTGCCGCACCGGTGATACCGAACAAAGGTATGAAAAGAAGATTGGTCCCGATGGTGAGAACGAGCAGCAGCAACGTGGCATAGAGATCGAAACGGTACCACTTGGATGTCCGGATGATGGCCGTATTGAGGCCGGCCGCCATATTGATCCATTTGGCAAATCCGATGAGCAGGAAGACCGACATGCCTCCGTGGTAAAGTTCCGGCAGAAAACGATAAATATGGGCGATATTCGCCCATATACCAATAAAAAGGAGGCCGCCAACCAGCATCTGGTTGATAGAGCTTTTGGTGTAGATTACGGCAATGCTGTCCAGATCGTCCCGGTGATGGGCCTCGGCAATAAGAGGCTGTGATATTTTGAGCAGCGCCTTGGAAGGTATCTTGATAATGCTTCCCAGATAGAAACTGACGGCATAGACGGCTGTTTCCGCCAGCCCGATCATGCCTCCGACCATGAGCATGTCGATATTGCCAAGGGCAATGGTGGTAACACTGCCGATAATGGCAAAAAGCGCATAGTCGGTCATGCTGCGCATCCGCTGTGGGGTCAGATTAGATACGTCAGGTCTGAGAAACAGCTCCTTTTTGAAACCGATATAGATCAGCAGCAGCAGCGTCTGTATGCCGAATGAACCCGTATAAAGCAGCATGAACAATCCGAAGGGTATGTCAGCGAAGAAGTAAATCAGTACCACGGCGGTCTGCAGCAGCCTGAGCAGGACATCCTGCAGAAAGGTGGCCGCTACGGTGTCGAGAAGAGAACGTATATAGCTTTCCAGGACATGGAAATAGAGCAGGAAGAAGAGAAGCGGGAAAAGCAGGAGAAAGTATTCACCGAACAGAGTGGAGTCATCACTGTAAAAAAGGATGAACGGCCTTCGGAACAACCAGCCGGCCAGGGAAAGCAGGATGAAACCGGCCAAAGGGACAATCAGGGCCAGGAAAAGGAAACCAAAGTGTCCTTTTTCGCGGTTGCGGAATTGAGGGAAAAAACGCAGGGTGACATTTCCCATACCCAGGCTTGCAACCTGTGCCCCGATGATACCAACGGATATCATGACACGGGTCAGACCGAACTGGTCGGCTTCCAGGACAAAGGGAAAGAGCCAGATGATGTTGATGAAGCCGATGACGGCCCCGGCGTACGAATACAGCGTATTGGTAAAACTTTGTCGGAGAATGATCCCCATGGGTTTATCTGCTCAATTCCGGTTTCTGTTGACCAGTTTCTCTTTCATTCTGCGATACCTGAGCCTTCGAATATGACGTGCCTGCGCGTCATCGACTAAACGGGGCGGTTTTCGCAGCAATGCCTCAATATAGCCGTAAAACGTACAAAACGACGACAGCAAAAATGGGGTCATCCGATATCTCTTAAGCGATGCTGCCAGCGCGATGACCGTATCGTATCCGATCCGGTAGAACATTTCACCGGTCATGCGGTGGAGTTTCAGGGGAGAAGTATCGCTGCCCGTGGGTGATCTGTGGGTAACGATCAGATCGGGAATCACCGCTGTTTTCCAGCCATGATAATCGGCAAGCAGTTCATCCAGAGTGTCCCATCCGTAGAACGGACCAATGCCGCCAATCTGTTTGTAGCATTGTCTTCTCCAGGTTTTCAGGGCTCCTCTGACATGGTAGCGATCGGTCAGTTTTTCGGGCGACAACTTCTTTCCTTGCATGATTGCACAGACGCCTCCGCAAATGCCGGTGTCGGGATTTGCGCCGAAATGATCGATAACGGTCTGGAAATAATGATCAGGGAGAATGAGATCAGCGTCGATTTTTGCAATGAGATCCCAGGATTCAGGCAGGTCCGCCTGTCCGGCGTCCAGGTAATGCAGTCCGTGAAGAAAAGCACGAATTACTTTCGATCCGGTCGAATGTTCGGGGCGTGAATGGTGGTCGATCACCCGGATCCAGTCATGCCCTTGTGCGATATTACGGGCAATGGCGGCCGTGCTGTCGGTCGAATGGTCATTTACGATAACAAGGACATCAGGCCGTTTGGTCTGACGGATGACCGATTGCATGTAACCGGTAATGAAGGCCTCTTCGTTATGTGCCGGTGTTATAATGCCATATCGCATGATCGGATCGCTTGCGGATTCGCCCATTGTAAGGTTTCACTCTCCGCCGGAGCTGTTAAGGTTTCATTCTCCGCCGGAGGTGTTAAGGTTTCACTCTCCGCCGGCGGTACTACCGGATGAGTGTAATTTTTCGTGTCAGGACAGTTTCGGTGCTGTGATCTCCTGTCGCATGAAGTCTTACAATATACACACCCGTGGCGAGATCGTCTGCATGGAATGTAATTTCATGGGTTCCTGCTTCTCTAACCTCATTGGCCAGCTCCCGTATGCTGCGTCCCAGCATATCATATACCGAGAGTCTAATTTCACTTCGAGCCGGCAGTTCAAACCGGAGGATGGTGCTGGCATTGAAAGGGTTCGGATAACCGTGGTGGAGATACACCTGATCGGGGAGTTCATCCTGGTACTCCTGTCCGCTGGATGTGGTGAAAAGAGCCGTGATCTGGACCGGTGAATCCGGCTGCAGCGTGAGGAGGGAATCAGCTGAATTGGCGGACTCAGACTGCTGTCCGTTGATCAGCCAGCCGTGGAAAGTGTTCCCGGAATGACCGGTTGCTTGAAGGGTTGCCGGGATGTCATGGAAATAAACCCCGGTCCATGGATAGGGATCTGCCGGGATACCGGGTGTTCCGGTTGCGATATCCAGATGGTTGATGCGCAACGTACCACTGCCTGCCGGTTGCACGTCCAGCGTGACGCGGTGTGTGTCGGCTATGCTGAAGTGTTCCATGAGATGGCTGCGCAGATAACCGGGCCGTTCTTCAGCGTAACGATGCATTTCATCGACAAAACCCTCCCAGGCCGTGACAGAGGCCGGCAGGCTCCACCGGTCAATGTGCTCGGCGATGACCGATGCCACCGGCAGGCTCAGACTGTCGATGACATGCGAAACCCGGTCAGGCAGAAACGAAGAATTGAGGTGATCGGCCATCCGGTTGAGAAAATCATGGGTGAAAGTGTTACTGGCCAGGAGGCTCCGGAAGATCAGGTTGGGCCAGTCATTCTGGACCCTGGGATTGATTTCGCGGGTCAGCCATTCTATCATGTTGAATTCCGGACCGGTTTCATGACCCAGCGAGCGGTCGACGTCGAAGAGCATCCATCGCCAGCGTCCGTCATGCCCGGGAGGCGCGCCGGGCTGATAAGGTACCCGGAGCCGCCAATAATCGATATTATTGTGAGGCCAGTCGTTGTTGCCGAAATAGATCTGTGCCGTATAGTAATCCAGAAAATTATCCAGATCCATCTTGGTGGCTGCCCGTTCCAGCATGCCCGGATCACTCATGTCGTTTTGGCGGAATAGTGCCAGAAGCTGATCATAGTGTACGGTGTCTCCCTCCTTGACTTCCCGATGGCCGGTGAGAATGTCCACATGGTCTGGATCAATGTCGTAGACCCTTTCCAGGTAGTGCCGGTCATACCGCTCCCGGATATTGTGTATGCCCCAGAATTCACCGTTGAGGAACAGGACACTGGGGCGATAGGCCTGGGTGTCCATGTTGAAATGGCGGACAAGGGACTGTGCCGCGGCATCCATGAACATATCCTCACCCCACGTGTTGCCCGAATTGCGCAGGATGAGCCGATTGAAGCTGCTGTCGGACCTTTCTTCAAAAAATGGATGATTGAACCGGCTTTCACCGTATTGGCTTCGGGCATACAGTCGGAGGCTTTTCTGTGCCAGTTGCCGCGAGAAACCGCCATGTATGCGAATACCGATGTCCTGATGCAGGGCACGTTCCCCTTCGGGTTTGAAGAATTCGAAAGTGGCTTCCCGCTCCCATTCCATGCCACGCTGGAACTCGTTGCCGGTTCCTCCCGAGCCTGTATAATGAATCCCCGGAATATAAATCCCGGTCTCATAATCAAATAGGTTCAAACTGTCTGTGGCAATCGATATAACAGGGATTTCATAGGTATCCGAGCCATCCGGAAAGACAAAGAAAGTCTTTTTATCGTAGACGGGGAGATGGCCGGCACGGTGGGTCCTGGTTCGCAGAACGGTAGCCTTGGCGACCGGCTCCCGGGGTTTGTACCAGCGTCGCCAGTCGAATGTGCGATGGCTGGTCCGTACCGTTGAAAAAACATTTTCCTCAGACGAGCGGTCATATATGAGCAGGGAGTCCTCGTACAAACTGGAGTTCGTGTCGGGCAGAGAACCATCGAGCGTGTAATAGATGGAATCACCAGGACGGTCCGCCCACATTTCAAGGTGAAAGTCATCCGTGTGAAAACCGGGAGGATGGGAAAAATGGATGTTACCGGCAAATCCTTCGTAAGCAGGAGTGTGGTTCGGTCCCCCGGGGGTCGGTTGATCGAAGTAGAACCATTCGCCAAAGCCGTCGGGCACGCGTCCGGCAGAGTGGTCCGTTGGGATTCTCCTCGCTTCAAAACTATCAACAAGTCCAAGGATGGGATGTGAAAGTAGAATATCCTCTCCTTCCCGGTCGATGCGGAAGCTGGTGTGCAGCGGTTTACCGGCGATGGCCCGGTCTTTGCCGGATGCCATGATCACCAGGAATTCACCCGGCCTGATCGTGGTATCGGGGAAAAGCCACTGAAACGGCTCCTCCAAATCATCCGTCAGCCCGTACTGATAGAGGGAAAGGGGCTCATCACCGTCATAATAAAGCTCGATCCAGTCGTGGTACTCCCCGTCTTCATCGGTCAGACCAGTGGAATTGGATGCCACTATCTCATTGAGGAAGAGCCGGGGCAGCCCATTGCCGGAAATTGAGCTGATAGAGTAGACATCTCCGCTGACTATGAATAAGAACAGGGTGATAAACAGTAATCTTTGAAAGAACCGGGAGGAACAAAATATTTGGAACATGGTGCAGCAACAGGGTGTTTTCGGGCTTCAGGCGCAGTCGGTTTGGATTATTCTTTGTCAGTATCGCCGGCAAGCAATGAGGCAAAACGCCGGGTAAGTGTTACCCTTGAATAACGATTGATCTCAGTTTTTTCGGGTGAAAAACCGGTGATTTCCGATTGTTTTTCGGTTTTGGAGCGGATGAGTTCACGCAGCCATGCCTCCGGACCGTCTTCGTCCCCGTAGTTGAAGACCTTTCCCATTCCGCACCTTTCTATGATACCGGCCGCATCCCCTTCCGGCGGTCCGATACCCATGATGGGCTTCCCTGCCTTGAGGTAGTCATAGATTTTTCCGGGGATGAGCATACGACTGTCGGATGAACGGTGAACGACGACCAGATTCAAGTCCGACTGCTGCATGCTGGCCGTTGCTTCACGGTGCGGCCGGTAGGGAAGTAATGTCAGGCGCTTTCCCAGTTCCAGGCGTTCCGACTGACGTATCATGTCGGAATGGACCGGGCCGATGCACTCAAGCCGAATCTGATCTTCAGGTAAACGTGATAGAACCCGCAGGAGGCTGTCGGGAATGGAAGTTTCGGTGATACTGCCTGTATGCCGTATGATAAACGCGCCATCCGGAGAGGCCTCACCGGAGATTGGGGCGATTTCGACAAAGTCATCCGGATCGAATCCATTGGTTATGATATGGCAGTCACGGTTTGTTTTTTCCGAAAAATACCGTGCCGTGCCGGGAGCCGTGACAGTTATTTCATCGGCCAGACGAAGTACCCGCAGCTCCATTCGCTCGTCTCTTCTGCGGGTGAACGGCAGTCGGGGCAGGGCCCGGTTGTAGTGGATGTCAGTCCACGGATCACGGAAATCGGCTATCCACCGTATGCCTGTTTTTCTTTTGAGCCACAACCCGATAAAATGCGTTGAATGTGGCGGACCGGTGGTGACAACCGTGTCGATGCCATGGCGACGGATCAGCTGCTTTGCCTTGCGTCGGGCAAAAGGAACCCATCCGAGCCGGGCGTCCGGCACGAAGAGATTGGCTCGGATCCATCGCGACAGCCGCTGCATTCGGCTGCCACTGGCAGTGGAAAGGACCGTTGACGGACTGGCGGCCTCCTGCTCGGAGATTCCCGATAGGCGGCTGTAAAACCGGAAGGGCTCAAGAGTCCGGGCTGTGTGGACCTCGGTGCCCGGGGGTATCTCGCCGGCCAGGCTTGGATCGATAATGGGGTAGGTGGGGTTGGAGCAAGTCAGCACTACCGGTTGAATGTCAAAGCCGGGCAAGTACTTGACAAACTTCAGAAAGCGCTGGACTCCAGCCCCGCCGCTGGGGGGCCAGTAATAGGTGATGATGAGTACCCGCTTCACGATTTCTTTCCCGACGGATCGTTGGATACGTTGGGATCCCTGGTATCTTTAGGATCCTTGGGGTTGCTGGTGTCGTTATGTATGTTGGTATCGTTGGGTTTCCTGGCCTTGTTGGGATCCCTGAGGTCGTTGGTATCATTTTTCGGGGTTTGCCGACGCACCCGGAGATGCTGGTAAAGCGCCGCGGCCCCGATTAAAAGGATTATTATGTTGAACAGGCGGGAAAGACGGCTGCCGAGGATATGGGAACGCGGGTCGAAACGCAGTTTCAGTTCATGCTGCCCGGCAGGTACATCAAAACCGCGCAGGATGTAATTGGTCCGAATGATATCAACCGGTTCATCGTTGAGCCATGCGTACCAGCCTTCCGGATACCAGATCTCGCTGAGCACCAGAAAGGAGGATCCGTCTGTCTGAAGGTCCATCCGGATTTCCCTGGGACCGTATTCGGTAATACGAACTTGCCGGTTGCCCGGCTCCGCTGTCTCAACCTGGCGGGGCTCTGCGGGCCCCATTACAATCGCTGTGGTTGCAGCATTGAAACGTGTCAGTGCCTGAATGGCTTCAGTAGCTCCACTCACTATTTTTACCGAATCAACAAACCATGCTTTGGGCAGCACATCGGGGTTTTCCATCACAACTCCAACATTTCCCTGGAAAACAACCTCCCAGTCCGGCAGATCTGGTACGGGGAACGGATAGGTCAGAAAACGCGTGTTGAGCATATTGAGAACTTCGGTGTTGATACTGCCCGTCCTTGTGAAAATGGCAAAATCGATCACGTCCTGATAATGACTCAGCTTGGCGCCGGAATAGCCCCCAATGGAGGGATAGTAATAGGCCGCGGGAACGGCATTATTGAAGGGGCTGTCGCCAAGGGGGAACGTACGGTACGGCCAGAGCTGTCCGTCCTGTTTGTTCTCGATGATATACCGGTCGACGGATCGCTGGGAGCGGGTTACCGCATCATGTGGAGAAGTACCGGCGTCAATCAGTCCGCCTTTGTCCGCATAGCGGCCGCCCACCTGGACCAGGTCTACGGCGGCAAGCAGCAACAGTCCGGCCATGGCATAATTGGCGGGGATAATTCGTCTGGCGGTCAGAACCAGCAATCCGCCGCCCAGCACGATGAACAGAAGAAAGCGCCAACTGTCGGAAACGGCCTTATCCTGCCGCTGAGGAATAACCGACTCCTGGAAAATCCTGCCGACGAACTGCCGGAGCTGCGGGTTGTCGGTCTGTATATTCTCTTGGCTGGCGATCTGCCGGGTGAGCTGCTCTCGTTCACCTTCTTTTTCAAAACTGAAAACGGATCCTGCGGAAAGGGCAAAAAAGAGAGCGACGACAAGGGCAATGCCCCCGGGAAGAAACAGAGACCGCAAGTTGAGTGTCCCCTTGGCTTGGCTCTCACATATCCATTTCATCCCCATCACGGCGATAACCGAGAAGCAGAAAACCGTAACGATAAGCCACATCTCCGGAGTCCGGAACTTGTTGAAAAGGGGCATATAATGGAAAAACAAAGCGTTGAAGTGATAAAAATTCTCACCCAGTGAAAAAAGCATGGTGAGCAGGCCGCTGCCCAGGAAAACGAATTTCAGACGGCCGGGTGCCCGGATCAGACCGATCAGAAACATCAGAAAGACAATGGCGCCAAGGTAGTGCGGACCGCTAGTGAAGCTTTTTGGTCCCCAGTATTTACTGGTAACCGGGCTGCGCTGCCAGGTAACCGCATCGGCCGATGACCCGCCAAAAATGCCCGGGATGATCAGTGTGAGCAGCTCTGTCCTGCCCTGTGACCAGGCAAAGGCATAGTTCATATCGAGCCCGCCGGATGGGCGGGAATCGGGAGCTTCTCCGGCTGGTGATCCGGTTTCTGCTGCAGGTTCGGATGCTGAAGGAAGTCCTGCCAGCTCTTCCGGCGATGTCATCTCCGTGATTTCCGATCCTCCGCGTATGCTGAAAGCGGAATACTCGTAGATGCTCCAGTAGGGCTGTATGTTGGCGGCCAGCGCCAGTAATCCGGACAGGAAGAGAAGGCCCGCTCTTCGGGTCCAGTCCATGATACTGTCGCGGCGCCATGCTGTTACAGTATCATAGAGGAACCATATGCCCAGGGGGAACAGGAAATAGTAGACAACCTGGATATGTTCGGCACGCAGTGCGAAATTCAGGGCTATGGTAAAGACAAACAAGCCGGGCAGGAACCAGCGCCCTCGGGAGAGCATCCAGTAGCCGGAAACGACCCAGGGCATCCAGCTCCAGGCAATGAGTTTGGAGTTGTGACCGGCCCCCACTATGATGGGGATATAAGTGGTAAGGGCGATGGCCAGAGCGCCAAGTGCTGAAGGCAGGGGCCTGAAGCCCATCAGCCAGAACAGGAAATAGGCTCCGCCGACACAGAAAATAAAAGGGAAAACGGGAATGAACATAGCCGGGAAAAGACGTCGCAGCAGGGTGTCAAGGTGAACGAAAGCCTTGTTGCCGATGACGGTATAGGAGGGCATTCCGCTGAAGATATTTGAAGCCCAGAGGGCATCTTCGCCTGTCTGATCCTGATAGGCCATCACCGATTTGGCTGTAGCGAGGAACTGCTGAATATCGTGCGCCACGAACTGCTGCCGGCCGGAGTATACCTCGCTGAACAGGAATGCCGGAACAACAATCAGAAAAACCAGGGCAATGAGATGCTGGTAGCTGGCGGGAATGCGTGCCCACCAGTCGATGCGTTCCTTCCGGACTTCATCCTGCTTTTTGAAATGGTCTGCTTTCTTTTTTGATGATTTACGCCCTTTTTTTGCCATGGGG
>SLHZ01000036.1 GCA_007135895.1 Balneolales bacterium
AAAACTTCGATCCGGCAAGCAATAAAAACACACGTGAAAACCTATTTGAGCGGGTAAAAGCCGTATTTTCCTCTTGACAGGCCTGTAGAATAATCAGATATGGATGTCAGATCAGGTTGCGGTCTTTCTTACGCGAAGCATCCCTCTGGGCAAGACGCCACTGGTCAAGCCTGTCGGCCAGACGGGGATCTGTGACCGATAGGATCTGTAGGGCCAGTAATCCAGCATTGGTAGCATTGTCGATGGCCACCGTTGCAACAGGCACCCCGCGAGGCATCTGAACAATCGACAACAGACTGTCCATACCCTTCAGATGACGCGTACCAACAGGCACACCAATAACCGGCAGCGTGGTGTGCGCTGCTACCATCCCGGGCAGATGAGCCGCTCCGCCGGCACCGGCAATGATAACGGCGATACCGGTGGATCGTGCGTTTTTGGCAAAATCGGCCATGTAGTCCGGAGTCCGGTGTGCCGAAACCACCGCTTTCAGACAGGGAACATCAAACTCCCCGCAAATGGCCTCGGCCTGCTTCATCACCGGCCAGTCAGAGTCACTTCCCATGATGATGGCGATTTTAGCTTGGGGTGATGGTATATCCTGTTTCTGAGCAGGCTCTGCAGTTGTATCAGTCATGGCATCGATCACATAGTGGGTTTTAAGAAAGCAGATGTATGGGTTAAAAATGTGCAGCAAGTGGTACTGACAGTAATTCAGCCGGAACTGAACGCACAGGATACCTATCTGTCAGCAACTGATCCGGCAACAACTCAGCCGAAATCAGCCGGAACTGAACGCACAGGATACCTATCTGTCAGCAACTGATCCGGCAACAACTCAGCCGAATTCAGCCAATAATTAACGCAGAGGATATTTAACAGTCAGCAACTGATCCGGCAACAGTGTTACCGGGAATGTGTCTATGGGAAAATAGGGAAGTTTTTACCTGTATGGGAACCACTTTATGCAATCGGGCCTGTTGATTATATGAGCAGCCGGCCGGCAATGGTCGCTGCCAATTCCCTGGTCTGGCGGATATCTGCCCCCAAAACCGTCAGGTGTCCCATTTTGCGTCCCTTGCGGCTCTGTTCTTTTCCGTAAAGATGCAGGTGGACATCAGGGTGCTTCCAGACCTCATCCGCATCATCGATAAAAGCCGGACCGTTCCGGCTTCCCAGCAGGTTTTCCATGACAGCACATGGTCTTCGCATGTCGGCAGGACCGGGAGGCAAACCCGTCACCGTGCGGATGTGATTCTCAAACTGTGAGGTCACACAGGCTTCCATGGTGTAATGACCGGAGTTGTGGGGCCGCGGAGCCGATTCGTTAAGCAGCAGCGATCCGTCACCGGTCAGAAATAGCTCAAATGCAAAAAGGCCGGTTCCCCGGATGGCCTCGGTAGCCGCTACCGCCAGATCGCAGGCCTGTCTGCGAATATCCGGATCCACCGGTGCAGGTGCTATCACCGTCTGGCATATGTGGCCCTTCTGTATGGTTTCACAACATGGATAGACCACCGTGCCCGACTTGTTTCGAGCCACTTGCACAGCCAGCTCTTTCACGAACGGCACGTATGCCTCCGCAATCAGCTCTCTGCCGGCACCCCCGCCCAGATCACGAAATGCCTGTCCGGCTTCAGCAAGGGTGCCTATGGTGGCTGTTCCGTAGCCATCGTATCCTCCCTTGGATGACTTGAGCAGGAAAGGATAACCGTGCTCGTTTCCGAAGCGCTCAAGATCCGCTTCCGATGTCATCCGCCGATACGGGGCAACCGGAAGGCCGGCCTTGCGGAAAGTCTCTTTCTCCTGCCATTTGGTCCCGATCAGATGGAATGTGCCGGGAGAAGGGAGTAGGGGCGTGCCACTCTGCTGCTCCACATCGTCCAGAAGCTCCGCATCCAGAAACTCGTTTTCAAGTGTTACGATATCACATTGCCTCGCAAAGTGAACAAGAGCATCCGCGTCTTGAAAGCTGCCTGGAAATCGAAAGGGTGTCATCATTTCAAGTGGCTCATTGCCACTCTCACTGCCAGAATAGGAGGCAACACGCATGCCGAAACGCAGCGCCTCATAAGCCGACATTCGGGCTAGCTGACCCGCACCCAGGAAACCAATGGTGAATCGGGAAGACAATACGTTTTTGGAACTCATGGAACATTACCATTTATGATGGAAAAAAGGGTATCTTTCAGTGAGAAATGGACCGTTGAACCAGTTGTTGTCGCTCCGGCTGCCAGACCTGCGATCGCCTGTGTCTTGGCTCCATGCTCGTCATTGGCCGTTGTCGCAGCGGTCTGACTTCCTCGGTCAGCTGTGTCAAAAATAGGTACTTTTTATCAGAAAGTTCCGTTCATTCTTCGGATTCTTCGGATTATACCGATAACAAAAAGCTCTTGCACCATCGGATCATTTTCGCATGGATATTGAAAAAAAACTGAAAGAACTCACCTCACGATACAAAGAACTGGATGTCGTTCTGACAGATCCGGCCATTTATGGTCAGCCGGAAAAACTGGCGGAAGTAACCCGTGAACACAGCCGGCTTAAAACCCTGGTCGATGATTACCGGCAGTGGCAGCAGCTGAAAAAGCAAATCAGTGATAATCTGGAGTTAATCGAACAGAACGAAGATCCTGAAATATCGGAACTGGCACGTTCGGAAATCAGTGATTTGAAAAAGAAAAGCTCTGAACTGGAAGAAAAAATCCGGTTTGAACTCATTCCGGCGGATCCCGATGACTCCAAAAATGCCATTATCGAGATCCGTGCCGGAACTGGCGGAGACGAAGCGTCGATTTTTGCAGGCGATCTATTTGAAATGTACCGCCGGTATGCGGATGAAAAAAGGTGGAGCCTGGAGCTTCTAAGCATGAATGATTCGGAGAAAGGGGGGTTCAAGGAGATCGTTTTCAAACTCGAAGGAGCGGATGTTTTTGCAGAAATGAAATACGAAAGTGGCGTCCACCGTGTTCAAAGGGTACCCGAAACCGAATCGCAGGGCAGGGTGCACACGTCGGCTGCTACAGTTGCTGTTCTTCCCGAAGCCGAGGAGGTTGATGTCCAGATTCATCCCGCCGATCTTGAATTTGAAGCATACCGGGCAAGTGGTGCCGGAGGACAGCATGTCAATACCACCGATTCCGCCGTACGCATCCGCCACATTCCCAGTGGCCTGGTTGTAACCTGCCAGCAGGAACGCTCTCAGCACAAAAACCGGGATAAAGCGATGGCCTTGCTGCGATCACGGCTCTATGAACATGAGCTGGAGCAGAAAAACAGGGAAAGAGCAGCATCCAGAAAAAACCAGGTGTCAACCGGTGACAGAAGTGCCAAAATACGTACCTACAATTTTCCGCAAGGCCGCTTTACCGATCACCGCATCGGTCTCACCCGTTACGATCTGGATGCTGTAATGAAGGGCAATCTGTCGGAAGTGATTCAATCCCTTAGGGTTCAGGATCAGCTGGAGCGCCTCGGAGAGCTGTCTGAATAACCGCTTAAAAAACACCGGGCTTGGCCGGTATAGCGACGCGATAACCCATCGTGTGTAGCTGAGATAGCGGCTCAGCATATCATCTGGCTTGGCCGGTATAGCGATGCGATAACCCGTCGTGTGTGGATGAGATAGCAGCGCAATGTATCATCGTATGTGGCTGCAATAGCAGCTTAGTGGACCATCGGGAGCCATATGGAAAAGACCGTTCCTTTTCCTTTTTCAGTTTGCACTTCTATATTGCCTTCCAGAAGAGTCGCCACCTTTTTGGCGATGGTCAATCCAAGTCCCACTCCTTCGTATTTTCGTCCCAGCCCCTGACTCTCCTGCTTGAATTCATCAAAAATATGGGGCAAGAAGCTCTCATCGATGCCGATTCCCGAGTCGGATACGCGCACGATTCCGTATTTCCGGCTTCCCTTCCATCCTGTGTCTACTTCAACGGTCACTCCCCCTTCAGGAGTGAATTTCAACGCATTATCAATAATTTTTCGAAGAATCTGATTGACCATTCGTGAATCGGCCATAATCTTGACCGATGGTTTCTTCACCGTGTACTCAAGGGACAGGTTTTTATCATCGGCCAGATTTTGCATGACAGAGATCGCTTCCAGGACCTCCGATTCGAGATCGAGTCGCATGATGTCAATCCGGGCCGGGGCAGACTCCAGTATGGAAAGATCCAGCAGGTCATTGATGGTATGCAGCAGACGTTGGCCACCGTCCTCAATATATCCTAGAAACTCACGGTGTTCGTCTTTGTCAATTTCCTCCTTAAGCAGGGATGCGAAACCGATAATACTGTTCAGCGGTGTCCGCACTTCGTGACTCATGTTGGAGAGAAAGTTGTTTTTCAGGGTGTTCATTTCGTTGGCCCTGTTTCTCTCGGTAATGAGTCGCTGTTCGTAGCGTCTGCGTTCAATTTCTGCTGCCGCTCTGTTCCCGAAAATCCGAAGGACCGACTTGAGTATGTCTTCCTGGTCGAGCATCTCCCGGGTCATGACCAGCAGAAGACCCACGACCTGTCCCGATGAAGTCATGAGCGGGGTAGTGGCATATGCCTGGACCTGGTATTTCTTGATCATGGGATCATCCGGAAAGCGGTCCCGAATGCTATCGGCATACACCAGAGTCTTTTTTTCTTCAAGAATCAATTCGCAGGGAGTCCCCTCCAGTTTAAAAGGAGCGGGATCGAACCGATCGTTGTGACGGCTGTGAAAAGCCTCCGGATGGCAAATGTCGGGATTGTCTTCCCTGATTTCACCAAGCAGGCAATAGTCCACTTCCAGTGTCTCGGTCAGATGATGAGTCAGTGACTGGAAAAAAGCTTCGCCGGTTTCGCCCGATATGGCTCCCGCAATACGCATGATGATGTTTTCGGTCTTCCTCCGGAGTGTGACATCCCTCATGATAATCAGGTAACCCTCGGGTACATCTCTTCGCAAGTCATTGTTAAGATTCGAGAGCCGGACCTGTAAAAAACGGTTTCTGTTTTTGAGCCGCAGACGACTCTCAAACTCCACTTCCGTGTTTTCAGGTATGGTTTCCAGATTCCACTCCGCAGGTACGGATCCGTTGTCGGGACCTTTGAAAGGGAGCAGGTCGGTAATCGACATGGTGCGGACATCATCATAACGGGCCCCGAGAAGCCGCTCCGCCGAGTCATTCATGTAAAGAATGTTCCTTTTCTTGTCGGCCACGATAATGGCATCGGCAATACTCTGCAGAACCGATCCGAGTAAATGAGAGCTGCTCGACAACTGCATGAGCAGTTTGTGCCGCTGAAGGGCCAGCTCAATAGTGTTGTAAAGCTCTTTTGGATTGAATGGCTTGATGAGATACCCGTAGGGCATGCTCTTGCTGGCCCTCTCAAAAGTGGATGTATCGGTGTGAGAGGTTACATAGATGATCGGAATCTTGTAGTTTTTGTCAATCCATTTAGCCAGTATCACCCCGTCATGGCCGCCATAAAGGGCAATGTCCATGAGTACAAGATCGGGAACGGAACGACTGAGCGACTTGCGTGTCTCATCGGCGTCAATCGAGATATCGGTAACCGCATACCCCAGCTTTTCAAGGCGGAATTTCAGATTCTGAGCAATGATCAACTCATCCTCAACAATCAGTATCCGGGCTCTGGCATCCTTGTCCTGAGACATGTTAACGAGGTAATGACTTTAATGAGGTAATGACGGGTTTCGTACCATGGAATTTACATAAAACTCACGTTATATGAAGAGCCATATTTATGAAAAGCCATTTTGCAGTTGCCGAATGGCGGATCTCAAATGTTGAACTGAACCTCCACACTTTTGCCATGGTCGTAGTAATGGACATGGTCGGAATATTCTTTTACAAGCCAGACACCGCGTCCGCCGGTCTTCATGAGATTATCGGCACTTCGCGGATCGGGTAAAGTTTTGGGGTCAAAACCTTCTCCTTCATCCCGGACATTGACAGTAATCCTTCCGGGTTCGAATGACACACGGATCCGGACCTTCTTGCCGGGATCACCCCGGTTTCCATGCTTGATGGCATTGGTGGCCAGTTCGGACAAAACCAGCATGATGCGATGCTCATCCTCCTCACCACAGCCGGTCTCCGCAACAATCTGATCGGTCAGGCTGGCAATGCGGTCAAGCTCATCAAGGTTCGAGTCCAGGGTCAGCGTTATGGTTCTGCTCATCACAAATAAGAGGTTTAAGCGTAGATTCCCCTGAGTCGAAGTGTTTCGGCTACTTTGCCAATGGCATATACATAGGCAGCCTGCCGAAGGGTGATTCCATATTGCTCTTTAACATCAAAAAGACGATGGAAAGCTTCTCTCATCATGCGGTTCAGTCGCCGGTTGACCCTGTCTTCGGTCCAGAAATAGCCGTGGCGGTTTTGCACCCATTCAAAATAGGAGACTGTCACTCCGCCGGCATTGGCCAGAATATCGGGTATGATCATTATACCGGCCTCGTCAAGGATGGAATCGGCACTCGCCGTAACGGGACCATTGGCGCCCTCAACAATGATTTTGGCCTTGATCTGACCCGCGTTTCTTTTGTTGATCTGATCCTGCAGTGCGGCCGGGATCAGGACATCACATTCAAGTTCGAGTAACGCTTCGTTGCTGATGGCCTCCGCTCCATCAAACCCCTCCAGACTTCCGCCATGACCGGCAGCATAGTCCAGGGCACGGACAATGTCAATTCCATTACTGTTATGGTAGCCACCGGATATGTCACTGATCGCAATGATTCGGGCGCCTTGCTCGTAGAGCAGCCGCGCCGTGACCGATCCCACATTGCCGAAACCCTGAATTGCGACCGTGCATTTATTGGCCATAATACCGCTCTTGTTCAGTGCGGCCAGCGTTACGGTTACCACGCCACGACCTGTAGCTTCCTTGCGCCCCTTTGAGCCTCCAAGCACCACGGGTTTGCCGGTCACAACAGCATTTTCGGTTTTACGCGCATGCATGCTGTAAGTATCCATGATCCAGGCCATGACCTGTTCGTTGGTGTTCATGTCCGGAGCAGGAATGTCACGGTCAGGGCCAATCACATCCATCATTTCTGATGTGTAACGGCGGGTGACTTGTTCCAGCTCCCGAAGAGAAAGCTCCTTGGGATTGCACCGTATCGCACCCTTTGCTCCACCAAAAGGCACATTGACCACAGCACACTTCCAGGTCATCCAGGCCGCAAGTGCCTTTACCTCGTCCAGTGTGACATCGGGTTTGTAGCGTATACCGCCTTTCGCAGGACCCAAAACATTGTCGTGGATCACACGATGACCCTCAAAAACACGAATTTTCCCATTATCCATGATAATGGGAATGGAAACGGTAACCGATTTTACCGGATTCGAGAGGTATTGGAACATGCCTTCTTCCAGTTCCAGTACGGTGGCGGCAAACCGGAAACGCTCCATCATCGATTCAAAAGGGGACTCTTTGTCGAGTTTGGGGCCGGGTTCCTTGTAATAGGGTGAACTCAGGGAGTCGCTTGGCAGGGTCATGAGGTGTTGTATTGTAAAAGGGTAGTTAACTCAAAAAAGTGTATTCGCCGTAAAATATACCAAGAGACAAGGAAAGAGAAATAAAAAATTCGTCCTTAAAAAAAATACTTCTTTCGTCAAAGTTGCAAGAAATGGTGTGCTTTTCGATATTACGGCATTAACCCGATTCCGTAATACACATTCTGCATGAATCAGCCCGCAATATATGGCGTTGCCGGCACAGGCACCGTTCCTGTGCGAAAGGAACCATCGGACAGCTCCGAAATGGTGACACAGCTCTTGCTGGGCGAAACGGTCGTCATAAACAAAAGCCATAATGTCTGGCGGCATGTCCGTGCCGACTTTGACGGCTATAGCGGATGGGTCAGTGCCGGCCAGATCCGTGAAATAACCCCCGAAGAGTACCATCAGTGGATATTTCATCCGAATCGAACAAGGATCCCGAATAGAACCCGGCTGGCAAAAGGCCCATCAGACCGATTTCTGCAGGTACCGCCCGGAGCTTTCATCCCCACCAATGATCAGAAAGTGGAGTGGTTCGGGCAGGATTACGTTTTTCAAAGTGAACCGCTGTCTCTTAAAGGCGACTCGATCCTCGAAACAGCGAAACAGTTTCTGGGTATATCGTATCTCTGGGGCGGACGTACCGATACGGGGCTCGACTGCTCCGGATTCGTCCAGACCGTCCACATGCTTCATGGCATCGATCTGCCACGGGACAGCAGGGATCAGTATGAGTCCGGAGAACTCAGGGGCAAAGAGCTTGACCGGGCTGAAAAAGGAGATGTCATCTTTTTCCGCTACAAGGACCGCCCCGTATCCCATATCGGGTTTTACCTGGGTGAAGGTCTGCTGCTGCACGCCTCCTCTCTGGTGCGAATCAATCAGATTGACATTACGAAGAAAAACAGCAGCGAATTTCCCTACCACGCCGCTCTTGCCGAGGGTATCGTGGGTATTGTCCGGCCTTTCAAACCAAAACCAACATCGCCGTGATGTTTCCTGCCATGCTGCTTAACGGAAATGTACTTGTTCTGAACCAGGACTATCAACCCCTGAGTGTCTGCAACGTCAGAAAGTCGATGGTGCTTCTGCTGATGAAAAAGGCCGAAATGCTTCATGACCATCCGCGAAAAAAAATCAGAACCATTCGAACGGAATTTGATTACCCTTCCGTGATACGGCTCAGGAAATATGCCCGGATTCCCTATAAAACCATTGTTCTTTCCCGGAAGAACATACTCAAACGGGATAACAACCGATGCCTGTACTGCGGAAGCCAGGAGAAACTGACCGTTGATCATGTCATACCCAAAAGCAGGGGTGGGGCCGACACCTGGGAAAACCTGGTTACCGCCTGCACCTCCTGCAATCACAGGAAAGGCAATGCCACTCCCAAAGAAGCAGGTCTCCAGCTCAGGAAAAAGCCGTTTCGCCCCAATCACATTATCTACCTCCGGGACTTCTATGGCAGTGTGCATGACACCTGGAAGCCCTATCTCTACTATTGATCATAAACGCAATCAGGGCATGATAAAAAGGGGGATATTAAACCGGCGAAATTACCTCAATTTATTCGTACCTTTGCAGGTTTGATGAACCGGACGCATGCCGGGCGAATGCACGCAATCCAAAACTCACCGCGCTTTGATCCGTCATGTAAATAATGGCCATGCCACAATCCGCGGGTCATTATTCTCCGCTTCACATTTCACCATGCCATTAATCGCTATGATAAAATCGCTATGAAAGTATTCAAATTCGGTGGCTCTTCGGTCGCATCACCCGAAAGGATATCCGGTATCACTTCATGGTTTGCCCGTCTGGCAGAAAATGAAGCGTGCCGGGCTGTAGTTTTTTCAGCCTTCCAGGGTGTCACCGACCAGCTGGTTTCCATGGCCGAACGCGCAGGCAGGGGAGATGACAGCTATATCGCCGATCTCGGGCAACTTGAAGCACGCCACATTGACGCGGTGAAGTCCCTTTTGCCCGGCAATAGGACCGCCGAACCGGCAAACCGGATCAAGTACATGCTCAATGACCTTGAAGATATCCTTCAGGGCGTCTATCTGGTGAAGGAACTGACACCCCGAAGCCTTGACTTTATCTGCAGTTTCGGCGAAAGACTTTCCAATTACATTATTAGCCTCGTATTCAACCAACACGACATCCCGAGCGATTTTGTGGATGCCCGCAAGCTTGTTCTGACCGACAACCAGTTTGGTAATGCCGAAGTGGACATGGAAAAGACCATGGATAATATCCGCTCTCATTTTGCCGTACATCCAAAACTGCAGATTGTCACCGGTTTCATTGCCGCAACGGAGGAGGGGGTGACCACGACGCTGGGAAGAGGAGGCTCAGATTATACGGCCGCCATCATTGCCGCCGCCCTGGATGCACGTGAATTGCAGATATGGACCGACGTGGACGGCGTTCTTACTTCGGATCCCAGGGTGGTCAGGGAAGCCTTCTCCATGGATGTGCTTTCCTATGAAGAGGCCATGGAGATGTCGCATTTCGGGGCAAAAGTGATTTATCCCCCAACCATCGAGCCCGCCATGAGGAAGGGTATTC
>SLHZ01000249.1 GCA_007135895.1 Balneolales bacterium
AATTGATTCCATGCCTGAGGAGCTGGATAACATCGACCGTCAGATACGTCAGCTTGAAATTGAACGGGAAGCGATCAAGAGAGAGGACGATACCGCAAAACTCAAGGAGATCGGTCGCGAACTGGCTGATCTGAATGAGCGATACAAGACCCTGAAGTCACGATGGAATAACGAGCGTGAGTTGATCCAGGGAATCCGTGGCATGAAACAGGCTATTGAAACTGCCCGTAATGAGGCCGACAAAGCCGAGCGGGCCGGACAGTACGACAAAGTGGCTGAGCTGCGTTACGGGACCATCAACAAACTGGAAAAGGAGCTGGAGCAGACAAAAGAAAAGCTTACAGCGCTGCAGGAAGACTCGCCGATGCTCAAGGAGGAGGTAGAAGCCGACCATATCGCCGAAATTGTCTCACGGTGGACCGGTATACCGGTCCGAAAAATGCTGCAGAGCGAGCGAATAAAGCTGTTGAGTATGGAAGAGGAGTTGCACAAGCGTCTGATCGGACAGGATCAGGCGATTGATGCGGTGTCGCATGCGGTGCGACGGTCACGGGCCGGTTTGCAGGACGCCACCCGGCCGATTGGCTCCTTCATCTTTCTGGGTTCCACCGGGGTGGGCAAGACCGAATTGGCACGGTCGCTGGCCGATTATCTGTTCGATGACGAACATGCCATGGTCCGGATTGACATGAGCGAGTATATGGAACGGCACAGTGTGAGCAGGCTGGTAGGAGCGCCCCCCGGGTATGTCGGGTATGACGAGGGCGGTCAGCTGACCGAAGCGGTCCGCCGAAAGCCCTATTCGGTAGTGCTGCTCGATGAGATAGAGAAGGCCCATCCCGATGTTTTCAATATCCTGCTTCAGGTACTCGATGATGGCCGGTTGACAGACAACAAGGGGGTGACGGTGGATTTCAGCAACAGTATTGTCATTATGACCAGCAATATCGGATCACAGGAGATCCGCCGGAAACTGGAGGAGACGGCCGGTAATATATCGGCGGAGGAGTACCATCAGTTGCAGTCACGTCTGCTGGATACCCTCAAACAGACCATTCGTCCGGAGTTCCTGAACCGTATCGACGATATCATCGTCTTCCATCCGCTGGGCAGGGATCATTTACGTGCTATTGTGGATATCCAGTTACAGCGGGTAGAAAAAATGCTCGACAAAAAGCAGATTACCCTGCATGTCGGCGATACGGTACGTGACTGGCTGGCGGAGCGGGGATACGACCCGCAGTTCGGTGCGCGTCCGCTCAAGCGTCTTATTCAGCGGGAAGTAGTTAACAAGCTGGCAACGGTCCTGTTGTCACGCAGTGAGGAGGGGCCGACTGTCTTTGAGGTTCAGGTTGAAAAAGACGGCCAGAGTCTGACCTTCATTGAGGTTTTTGACGATGTCGATGCCTGGTCAGAGTAATAAAAGAATCCGAGTAAGAAAGGAAGTAGAATAAGAAAGGAATCAGAATAATAAAGGGAGTAGAGTAAGGAAGCGAGCAGAGTAAGGAAGGGAGCAAAGTAAGGAAGAAATCAGAGTCAGCGTATTGTGGTCAATAAAAAAGGGTGCCTCCGTATGGAAGCACCCTTTTTTTATTCTCTGGTTTTTTCTTCACTGGCCGAATTACAGGACCAGGATGGCAAGTCATTGCCAATCAGATAAAGCAGCAGGGTGATCCCGATGGATCACCCTGCCGGAAAGCTTTACTTGATAAGCATGAGCTTGCGTGTTTTCGCGAAGTCGGCGGCCTGCATGCGGTAGATATAGACACCGCTGGCAAGACGCGTTCCGTCGAAGGTGACGGTATGATAACCGGCATCCCGTGTTTCACTGACCAGAGTGGCCACCCGCTGTCCGGTCACGTTGTAGACCTCAATGGTCACATGAGCGGTTTGCGGCACGGCATAACGAATCGTTGTTGCCGGGTTGAACGGGTTCGGGTAGTTCTGGTCGATACCGAATTCCTTCGGAATGTCAGCCAGGTCGACTCCGACGGCTTCGGAGACGATAAGCTGTCCCGATACATTGTCGTTGCCATCCCAGAAGCCATTCTGGAATCCACCGAAGACCGGTGCAAAGGCAAAGGTGGAGTCGCCGACCGTGACGCTGAGCTGGAACCGGCTGAGATAGTAGTAGGTTCCGGGCTCAAGACCGGCTGCGATGTCGGCCATGTACTCATGGCCACTGCCATCGTAACCTGCGTTAAAGTCTGCAGGAATCCAGGTCCATCCTTCTTCGGTAGGCGCCACATTACTGGTATTGATTCCAATCCATCCCTGGATTTCATCGGCTTCACCACCATCCGTCAGGTCACCCGCTTCAACTCGGGCATAGACGATGTACTCTTCGCCTTCTTCGATATCTCCGGCCACCGGCCACTGGACGTTGGCCCAATCAATGGCATAGGCAGGCACAAAGTCATCTTCGAAGAACGGGAAGACCTGAGTGTCTTGTCTGAACTGCCCCATGGTTCCATTCAAGTGGAAAATTGCAGGAGGCAGCGGTACACCCTGAACATCACCGTCATCACCCCAAGGTGTTCCGTTGCGGGCGAGGCGCATGATAAGGGTATCGCCTGCAGCACTGGTGATGCGGAAGTTTACACCGCTACCGGCATTAACAGGATTGCCCGGTGTGGGCCAGTTACCCAGATCTTCCGGAATGATATACATGTTTTGAAGCTGGATACGCATACCCTGGTATTCCGAGTCGGCCGTCATATCCTCTCCCGTAATCACGACAGGCTCGGGAAGCGGGTTGTCACGGCTGATGATTTCGTAATCCAACACTCCGATGTTGATCTGTTCGTTGAATACGCTCATGGTACCAAGGATAACTATGCTGTCACCAGGAGCAACAACACGACCTTTGCTCGCACCGCCTTCCACGAAGTCGGTTACATTGAGACCGGCTGTTTCGTCCTGGAGGAAATAATCAGCCACACCAAAACCGAAGTCGGTCGAGCTGATGATCCCTTTGATCATGGCCACCCGCCCTGTCTCGAGAGCACGGGCATCTGCGATGGCAATCTGCTCGATATCGCCACTGTAATCGGGGAATTCCAGTTCCAGTTCGAAGGCGTGATATCCTCCGACACCGTTGTTGGTCCCGAGTACGTAGAGATTGACGGTGCCATCGGCCTGGGGTACCATGGCTACTTCACCGGTACCGTTCGGGTTGGCGGTTCCCCTCATGGAGGTGGTAATGAACTCAACCTCGGCTCCTTCAAAGTCGTCGCCGGTGATGCGGAGAACGCGAATATTCTCGTTTTCACCATCGGGGGATACATGGCCATGCTGATAGACGGCCAGCAGGTGGTCCTCACCTTCCATGCCCAGATAGCGCAGGGCGGTGCTGCTGGTTGCAGCCAGGGAGGCGGGGATTTGTCCAACATGGGAACCGTCAGCTTCGAAGAAATGAACATTTCGTCCACTCGCAGTCCAGAAGAAACTGCCATCAGCCAGAGGAGCCACGACCGGAGATGCTGCTGCCTGGACGTCATCAAGCTGGATGATTTCAGGTTCACCGAACAAGCCGTTGCCGTTGGCGTCCATTTCGAACTTGAAAACACGGGCTGCGTTTCCGTCCGGAGCGTAGAGGGTGAGCCCTCCGTCGTTCCAGTTGCCAACGATGGTGATTTTGTCACCGAGGCGGGCATTATCGGTATGGGCAAATTCCAGTACCACACTGGGGGCCCTTGTCGGGTGAAGCTGATAGAGCTTGAAGGCAGCTGCGTCACCAATGGCAAGGTTGCCTGCGTAGATACGGCCATCTCCGCTTACTTCAATATCATTAAGCGCAAAAGTGCCGCCACTTACACCTTCGGTGTTGAGGTTGCCCGTCAGTTCACCGGTTTGAGCGTCCAGTACACGAACAAAAGCACCACCCTTGCGGCTGACCACATAAACATTATTTTGGTCGGCCGTCATGCCGCGCTCGGTATGGGCATCGCCGAACCACTCAGGCAGGTTCTGGTTGAACGCCGAGAGCTGGAACAGGACTTCATAAGGTGCCAGTTCAATCTCACCGCGGACGAAGGTGATTTCAAACGGTGCTTCGGCAAAATCAACATAGTCGGTGCCGATATGCGCCGTTACCGTCCAGAGGAGTGAAATCGATTCGCCTACATCCACATCAAGGCTTTCCAGAAGCTCATCAATGGCCCTGAAATTCAGTGACAGCCTTGTGGCCGAGCCATTGTTATCTGAAGGCAGGGTCGCGAGCGGTTCGCTGAAATCTCCTTCCAGTGTATCGAGATGGAAGTTGTAGATAACCGGGAATACGCTTTCTGCTGCTTCCCATTCAATGAAGACCGGTGTGTTGGAGCCACCTGCTACGTTAAGCTCGAACTCATCGGGCGGGGAGACCAGTGCAAAAGCGTCGCTATCCGGTGTGAGTTCTGTAAGATCATCCAGTTCCCTTGGGTAGATCTGGGGATTGTTCTGGAAGAGGCCTACTACACCCACCAGATCCACGTATTTGCGGATGGCGGCCGAATCAATATCCGTGTCAACGAAATTGGTGCGCATGACACCGGTCCCTGTCACGTCGGCGATGGGATAGTTGCGTCGCTCGCCGAACAGTTCATCCGTGGTATTGAGTACAACATTATGTACCCGGACCAGCTGGCTTTGATGTTCCGCGGTGAGCTCGGCGAGTGTCACGTCAAACGGAGTAATCACATTATCCGTGGAAGTCGCCTCACCCGGGTCCTCGGTGGGAACAAATTGAAGGACGCCCTGGTGCACAGAAAGGGTGCCTCTCAATCCAGTGATACCGTCACCAATCTGGTACTCGGTGGTGATGATTCCGGGATTGTCATCGATGAGTATGGCTCCGGTGGCATCCTGGATCCACTTCTGGTTTCTCGAGTCCTGCTGTGCTGTCAGCAATACTTCCGAATCCATCCGGTAGAGGGTGCCGTCGGTTTCCCCTTCCCTCAATTCTGCAATGTTGTTTACGATAAAGAAGGGTTCTTCTCCTGGTTGAATGCCATAGAGATCCAGTAATGTGACGTCATCTGCAATGGTAACGGTTCGGTTGGGGTCTCCAGGCCACTCACCGTTGTCCCAAGTTGGATCGTCTTCCACCAGGAAGAACTTGTAGGCATAATCGCCGCCATCCAGGATGAAAGGACGACTTGCATAGATATCCGAACCTTCAGAGACCGGTTCCATCTTCGCAACGGGGTCGCTTCCCGGCGTTGCCCAGCCTACCATGTTCCCGGAAATAAAGACATTCTGGGTTTCCGGATTAAAGTCATCTGCCAGGCTCATGTCGACCTGGAAGACTACCTGATAGACAGTATCCACAGGCTCGATGAGATCGTAATGTGCCGCAAAAAGTCTGGCGGCTTCGTCACGCTCATCAAGGATGCCCATCACATTGACCACACCTTGCGGAATGGGCTTATCGATGACATCGGAATCACCCAGATGCGTTCGGAAGGTCACCGGGCTGGTGACGCTTTGATCCAGGAGGCCGTAATTGGCGCCGCGTGCAAAGGTTCCTTCCTCGACGAAGATGGCTCTTTCGACAAGAACCAAGCGGGGTTCCCCATCGTACTCCAGATCGGCCAGTGTGCTTGTCCAGAAGGGCAGGTCGTTATTTGAAGAGCTTGCATCCATGTCCACCAGCGGAACAAGCTGTGATGTTCCCTGGAACTCGCCGTACGTGAAGGCAAATCCGGTAATAGCATCACCGCGGCTCATGCCGGTCAGAATTCCGCCGGAATCATCAATGAGTACGGCTCCGGTTTCATCGGAGATATAGTGCTGGTTACGGAAGCCCGGTGATACAAAAGTCACAATTACATCGTTCACGAGCCGTGCCTGGTCACCTATCTCGACGTTTTCCAGCAAATCGGCAATATTGTTGTATTCATCCAGCCCGGTTATAACTTCATAGGTTGCTGAAGCTACGGGACCTTTCTCGTCGTCATCGGTAAATACAACGGCCTTGATGGTGGTGTCTTCGGTCAGAGTGATCGGACCGACATACTCGGTTGAAGTCTGATCCGGCTCTTCTCCGTTGGTAGTATAGAATATGGAACCAGACGAAAGCTCCGAGTCAATGGAAACAAGCACCTCGTCAATGTAGCGACCGGGTGCCGGGTCAAAGACTGGTGCCGGGGCCGGATAAGCTTTTAAACCGGTAAGCACAACATCTCGCAGTCGTTTTTGGGAGGGGCTTTGATTATCAAACATAATACGCACTTGATTGCCGGTAGCCGTTATGGCCGTTGGTCCGGAAGTCAAGTAGGTAGAACCTGTCGGAGTGGGTGAGTAAAACAGATCCTGAGCATCCCAGGTGACGCCACCATCATCAGATACCTGCACAGTGATAGGTCCATCGTCACCAGATCCCCATTTTGCCACATCAAAAGTGAGTTCCACATCCTGATATCCAGACAGATCCAGTACAGGTGTTACTAGATAGGAACCGCCAGTCGCAAAGCGGGCATATCCACCGGCTCCCGTTTCCATGGTAATTTCATCGGCAAGCCAGTCTTCGGGGACAGAGCCGCTGCGAAGCGGTTCGTTCAGCAATTCTGCTTCGGCCATGTAGATATCATCCAGGCTGATGGATAGATTATTGATGGCCAGACCGGAACGTAAATCACCACCATCTCCATCGGCGTTGGAGAACTGCCAGCGGAAGTAGCCGGTTTCACCCGGTTGCAGCGGTTCGAACATATTACCGGTTCCGTCATCGATTTGAGTTATGTTAACAATACCGGTGACGACGACCCGGTTTTCATCAAGCGAACCATCCACCTTGGTGCCGGGTGTGATGGTAGTAGAAGGGTTGTCGGTGGAGAAGATGTCTTCCTCAAAAGTATCTCTGCCATCAGCGGGGTCCAGATCGTTATCAAACTTCAAACGGATCCTGTTGCGGCGATCACCGATGTACCAGGATTCTACTTCGTAGCGGACCTTGAACATTGAGATCGGCTCATCGGTATCGTTCGTAAAAGCGAAAAAGAGGCGGGCGTCACGGAGATCCACGGGTGCGCGTTCACGAATTCCGAACGAGAAATCGGTATCATCAGCCGTGTATGCGGAAAAACCGCCATAGCTGGTCGCCGCATCAGCGGTATTGAAATCACCTACTCCGGTGAAAGGATTATCTGTACGGCCTTCGTCCCAGGTCAGGGATAAGTGAGGCGGTAGAGTCAAGGCTGATGCTCGATAGCTGTTGAAGTCCTGATGATAGGTACGGACATCGGCAGTAAATGCAAATGGTACTGCCTGGGAGATGGTGGTGAGTGCGATGTTCCCGTAATAGTGGGAATTCCAGCTTCCGCCACGCTCAGCTTTGAACGCAATTCTTCTTCCATTTTCTGTCTCGTGATCAGACAGGCTGATCCTGAAGGTGGTACTTTCTCTGTCCAGTGTAAAAGTTTCAATCAGAGTGAAAGTACTGGCATCTTCCGGATCGGAAATAAAGCCCACGTGCACCTTGTCACCACTGTCTCCGGCTGTGGCAAAGTGCGCCTCAAAAGACAAGAAGAGATCGGCTATGTCAATGTCCCCATGAATCTCGGGTGTAATAGCCATGGGAGCAGCAGTCGGACTGGAATACCGCAGGGAATTCCCCGCAATTTTATCGCTCCAGCTGGACACGGTAACGCCGTCACCTATGACTGCCCATCCGCCCGGAAGGTCCGGGCCAGGAGTATCTGAGAAATTTTCAGTATATGGTATTTCCGAGATTACCTGAGCCTGGGCCGTCAACAAAGTGGTGTTGAACAATCCAAAACTCAACAGGAAAACCATTAGTGGTCGTAGCAAGATATTTATCATCTTGTTCTCCATTTGGTTGATTGTTTTTTTGGTTGCAGGTTGTAATAAAAGACCTTGGTATAATACTCAATTATGGTATCAGTGAAAAGCGCCCTGCAAGACTTAATGATTTGTTAAACCATTAATTATTAAAAGCGCTTTTTTCACATGGTTCACGTCGTAATGTACAGATAAATCAGGGAGTCTTGCAACCGAAAATACCCTGATTTTCAACCCGGATTATCCGGGTTCAGGGCCTGCAGCTCAGGTGCAATGAACCGTCTCCCCTCACGTACCAGCTCGCCGTCCAGCCAGACATTCGCGCCGATGCAAACCAGGTCCCAGTGGATCTGGCTTTTGTTGCCATTGGGTGCTTCGTCGTAATCCTGCCCCAGCGTCAGGTGGTTAGACCCGTATATTTTCTCATCGAAGAGTATATCATACATCGGTTTTTCAATGACCGGATTGGTTCCAAAACTGAATTCGCCGAACTGTCGCGACCCCTCGTCCGTCTCCAGTATGGTTTGCAGCGATGACCGGTCTGAGGCGTCAAAATCGATCACTATGCCGTCTTTGACCGTCAGTTCCACAAAATCGAACGGTTTGCCCTGATAGACAGTGGGAGCATAGCGGATAATACCGTTGACGGAACCGGGCAGGGGAGATGAAAACAGCTCTCCGTCAGGTATGTTTTTGGTGCCATGGCAGTTGATCCAGTTTTGCCCGTCTACATGCAGGCGGATATCGGTTCCGGGACCTTCCAGCCGTATTTCGCTGGTCCTGCGCAGCCTTTCCTCCAGAGGCATCATGGCGTCACGAAGCTTCTTATAGTCGAGCAGACAGGCCCGGTAGTAAAAATCGGTGAAAGCCGCCGTAGGCATTCGGGCATTCATTGCGAAAGCGGGTGAGGGGTAGCGCAGCACGCACCATCGTGTCTTTTTTACACGCTGGTCGAAGTGGACCGGCTTGAGATAATGACGCTGGAAAGCGCTGTTGGATTCCGGGCTTACCCCGGAAGCTTCGTAAATGTTTTCAGAAGCACGTATGCCGACATAGGCATTCATCTGCTGCATCAGCGGGAGCCCAAGCACTGAGGTTTGATCGGCCCAGTAGTTATCATCTCCCTTTTCCAGCAGGATGCGCTGAATTTCCGGATCGGAGAGTTCGAGATAGGGCAGGGCGCCCTGTTCGCGTGACAGGCGGACCAGCTCCCGTGCCAGACCGATACCGTTGAATCCGATCAGATTGATTAGTATACGTTCCCCCTGCTGCAGCCCGATGCTGTGTTCAAGGATCAGGCTGGCCAGTTGGGTGTCTCGCGGATCATTCATGATAATATACTTAGCAGATTTGGTTAGCAGGTAAAAGCTTGAACATGGCATGCCAAGCAGGACAGGTACAACTATTGCATGATGGCATGGCATGCCAAGTATGGCATGCTACAGTCGATATTTTATCAAATAACGTTTTTTTGTAATAACGGAACATAATTACCCGACATGCAAAAAAATCGGCAATAAATGGTATTTCAGTGCAGTACAATTTTTTCATCACACAGAGCCAGTTCGTCTTCTTTGCTGGATGCCAGGAAAAGGAGCTTGCTTTTCCCTGCATGAGCGTGAATGATCTGATTCACAAGCTGGCGTCCGTTCTCGTCGAGATTGGTGCCGGGCTCATCCAGCATCAGGATATCGGGCCGTGCTATCAGGGCGGCTGCCAGTTTGACGCGCTGCTGCTGACCCGATGAGAGCGTACCGTATTCCTGACGGGAGAGATGGTTTAACCCGGCAGTTTCCAGGATCTTTGGCAGATTATCGGGACTCTGCGGTGAACCGGAGTCCGCCGGCCGTATATCCCTGACAAAAGAAAGATTCTCCGCAACGGTCAGTTCTCTGTAGAGCTGAATGGACGGAGCTGCGAAACCGATCCGGTACCGGATTTTCTTTGGGTCGATCTTGACGCCACTTTCTGTCCAGTCCAGTGTGCCTTCACTCGGTCGGAGCAAACCCGAAAGACATTTCATCAGTGTGGATTTACCGCTGCCATTAGGGCCCAGGATTCCAATACAGCCAGGTTCGCTGATGGTAAAATGAAGATTTCGAAAAACCTTCTTTTTTCCGTAAAATTTTCCAAGTCCGGTAGCTGTTACTGTTAACATAGGTACAAAGGTAAGCAGAGTCACCAAAACACCCAACGAAATCAATTAAAATCCGAATCATGGATCGTCTGACCCGCACAATCACAGAGCTAT
>SLHZ01000056.1 GCA_007135895.1 Balneolales bacterium
GATCAGATACCGACAAATTTGGATCAGGTACCGGAAAGTATGGATCAGATACCGACAAATTTGGATCAGGTACTGGCAAGTATGGATCAGGTACTGGCAAAGATGGACCAGATACCGGCAAGTATGGATCAAGTACCGGCGAGTCGCCCCCATGCAATCGAATGAATCAACACGACCAGGTGTTCACTTTCTATGAAATATTTACTTGCAAGCACCGGCCTTACAAAATCGTTCAACCCCGGTGAAACCGTGGTTGATGACGTTACTTTTTCGGTAAACCGTCACGAGATCTTTGCACTGCTGGGACCCAGCGGCTGTGGGAAAACAACAACATTGCGCTTGATTGCCGGTTTTGAACGACCCGACTCCGGCCAGCTTGCGTTTCAGAACCGGCTGCTTGCCGGTTCCGGCACTTTCACTGAGCCTGAAGACAGGGGCATGGGGTTCGTTTTCCAGGATTATGCACTTTTCCCGCACCTGTCTGTGATCGGCAATGTCATGTTCGGACTGAGGAAGCTTTCGCGAAAGAAACAGCATGAACGGGCACTGGAGATACTCTGCATGCTGGGCCTGCGGGAATTTCAAAACCGTACGCCCCACGAACTATCAGGCGGGCAGCAACAGCGTGTGGCCCTTGCCCGCGCCATTGCGCCTACACCGGAGCTGTTACTCCTCGATGAACCTTTTTCCAATCTGGATGCCGTCCTTCGTCACAGTACCCGGGACGAGATTCGTTCACTGCTGAAAAAAGCGGGAATGACCGCCCTGCTGGTTACACACGACCAGGAGGAGGCGCTATCCTTCGCCGACCGCATTGCCGTCATGAAAAACGGACGCATTGAGCAGACCGGTACTCCGGAGGAGGTCTATTACCGGCCACGGACCCGGTTTGTGGCACAGTTTCTGGGGACAACCAACCTGATTACTGCCGAGGCGATCGGTGCCACGGCATTGACCGAGTTCGGCCGCATCAACCTGGACCGGCCGGCCAGTGGCCGTGTTACCCTGTCTATCCGGCCCGAACACCTGACCATCGAGGAGCCCCGGCCTGACCGGGATGTCACCTCTGGCGAGATCATCTCCCGGGAATTCAAGGGCCATGACATCACCTACAGGGTCCGCGTGAAAGCAAGAGAATATCTCATACACACCGGCAACCGGGTCCACTTCCGACCGGGTGACCGTGTGCATGTGAGGCCGCTGGAGCCGGGCGTCGTGCTCGAGGAGACCGAACCGCAAAAAATTATTTGACCAGAATCATCGGACGTGTCCGCACAAAGTCGCCGGCTCTGAGGCGGTACACATACATGCCACTGGACAGACCCGAGGCATCAAAGGTCACCGAATGGCGTCCTGTCGGCATCTGCTGCCCGTTGACCAGTGTGGCAATCCGCTCACCGGTGACGTTGTAGACCTCCAGATAAACCGGCACACTCTCCGGTAGGCTGAAGCGGATTGTGGTTGACGGGTTGAAGGGATTAGGATAATTCTGATCCAGGGCAAACTCTACAGGTATCTCGCCGGCCGGATCTCCTGACCGGGTGACAACGGTTGTGAAGGAGCGGGTAGCCGACCAGCCGCTCTCTCCGCTCCGGTTGCCCGCTGACACACGCCAGTAATAGGTCACTCCTCCGGCGAGGTCATCCAGAACAAGCTCCGTGTCGGCTATATTGGCCGTATCGGCTGCCACGATCTCAAAATCACTGTCGAGGGATACCTGAAGCCGGTAGGTTTCGGCATAATCCGATGCTGCCCAGGCAAAATGGACCGGAAGCTCCACGGCTTTTCCGTGATCATCGGGTTCCCAGTGCGGAGCATCGGGTACAGGCAGGAGGGTGCTGAACTGCCAGGCATCTGACCAGCCGGTCACAAACTGGTGGGTTACAGCACGGACACGCCAGTGATAGGTGCTGTCATAAGCCAGACCCAGCTCCACGGTTCGGCTGGTATCATAGATCTCTTTTTCGAAGATGACAGAGCGAAATGAGACATCCCGTGATATCTCCAGTTCATAGTAGAGGGCATTACTGACCGGATGCCAGCTGAAGTGCAACGGTATATCCTGTTCGACAGCCTGGTGTTGCGGCAAAATGGGTCTTGGAACAAATGGTTCTCCTTCCATGGCCGCCGACGGGACGGAGAGCGGACCGTTGACTCTTGCACCATACAACGGCCGGACAGCCGAGCTGTGCACCCGGTCACCTTCAATCTCGTCAAAACGCCAGTATCCGATCAGTCCGTTTTCGTGGCCGGTCAGGGGCTGCATGATGGAGGACAGCAGTTCCTGCTGATCCCGGTGACGGTTCCAGATACGCACTTCATCGATTTCCCCGATAAAATAGTTCCCGGAACCCAGGTGATTGGCCCCTATGACCAGGCCATGCGGACTGACACCGATATCTTCCGGAGTCCGGGCTCTTTGATTATCCAGGGCACCATTGATATAGATGCTGCTAGTGCCATCTTTCAACACACCGGCGACATGCACCCATTCATCCGGTTCAATCGACGTCTCAGAGATCACATGCCAGTTAGTATTTCCCCGCGGGGCAAACCGAATGCGTGACGAGGGCCCTTCGTCTTCCAGTACCAGGGCATAGCCAGGACTGCCGAAGCTATTGTTCCCCAATATGTAAGATCCCTGCTGACTGACCGGATCCTTGCGTATCCATGCTTCAACCGTTATTTCCCCGCCGCTGATATCCAGGGCCGGATTGTACTCAAAGGAGATATAGGAGCTTTGATTGGTTTCAAAGCGGACCGCATTGCCGGCCGGACGCTCCTCATGCAACAGCGCGAGCGCCGGATAGGAGCGGTCACTCTCACCTTCGAACTGATCCAGTATGGTTGCCTCATAATACCAGGCCGTGGAATCACTTTCTACAAAATCGTGATACCAGCTGCTGTCGGCTGGAAGCGTGGCCAGCAAAGACGGACTCTGGCCATCGGAATACCGGTATATCCGGAACGAAGAAACCTGATCGGCAGCATAGGCCGGCTGACTCACATGCAGCGTAATTCTTCCATCCTCAAGATCGGGACGGGCATGGATGCGGGGCGGCAGCGGATAGACACCAGTGTGGCCGAAGGTGACGTTCCCTGTTGCTTCAGCCGTTGCAGGCCGCATGGCCTGACCGTACATCCTGTCGTCATCGCTGGCATCAAAACGCCAGTATCCGGCCAGCCCCTCTTCATTACCCCAGAGAGGCCGGTTGAAATCGCTGATGATCTCGGTCACGGTCCGTTGCCGGTTCCAGATTTTCAGTTCATCGATCTGACCATGGAAGAAGAGTCCGTTGCGCTGAACGTTGCTGCCAATCACCAGATCATTCGAGGTGCTTCCCATGCTGTTGGGCGAGCGCACACTCTCGGCATCCAGCACCCCGTTGATATAGATCTGAGTATTTCCATTGTGATAAACGGCTGCAACATGGGTCCATTCCCCGGAACGAATACCCCGGTTCGAAGTCAGATGCCAGTTGCTGTTGCCTGTCGGCGTGAAGCGGACCCGGGCCTCTTCCCCGCCTGAAACAAGATAGAGGCCATAACCGGTAGAGCCCGGGCTGTCTTCCCTGGTCAGAAGAGCCTGCATGCCGGTTTGAACCGGATCCCTCATTATCCACACTTCAATCGTGAGTTCATTGTCCGAAATATCCAGTGCAGGACGGTTGCTGAGCGCCAGATAGCCCAGTCCCCCGAATGCCACCGAACTTCCGCCAGTACGCGGACGGGGAGTGAGTGAAAGCGGATTGGAAAAATGCCCTTCGTATCCGTCTTCATTGATAGTAGTCACCTCGTAATAATAGGTGGTACCGTTATCCAGTCCGCCATCAGTGAAATAGCGATCACCTGCATCGATTACAGCCACTTCCGTTCGCTCTCCTCCGGCTGACCGGTAGATACGGAAGGATTCCGCCACATCCCGGGCAAAAGCTCTCTCCTCAATTTTGAGGGTAGCCGACTGATCACCAATACGGCCATACACCAGCGGCGATACGGGGAACACCCCGGGAGACTCGTTGCCCGCTATATCCACCAGAGTCAGATCCGTCCCTCTCATGGTCAAATCGGTTGCAATGGACGAACCTTCTGCGATAAACGGATAATAGACCCGGAGGCCCGGCTCATCACCGTTGAGGGGTCCGGTAAAATCGGCCCGTATATCAAACATGTTTCGCGCCGATGACCATATCCTGAGATCATCAATATGTCCGCGGAAGAACTGACCGTTCCGGGACTGATTTGCCCCCAGAATCAACGGGTTGTTGTTGCTTCCCAAACTGTTGGAGCTTCTGGTATTCTCAGCATCCAGCTCACCGTTCAGATAAATGTAGACATCGCCATCCTGATAAACGGCGGAGACATGAGTCCATTCACCGGCCCGGATACCCGAGCGGGTCTGCACATGCCAGTTGCTGTTGCTTGTGGGTGCGAACAGAAGCGGTCGTTCCTCTCCGCCTCCCACCGTACGGACCATGTATCCGTTGCTTGTGGCACTGCTGGTTACTTTTTTCGACAGGATAACGGCATCATCGTCACTGGAAGCATCCATATTGACCCAGAACTCAATGGTGAGCCAGTCTCCGGACAAATCGGTGTGCGTGTTGTTGGGTGCCATGGCATATCCCTGGCCATCGGCATCGGAAAAAGTGAGGAAGGCGGGTCCTGCTTCAACAAGCGGATCCGACTGACCTGTCACAACAAGGGCGAAAGGCTGTTGGCCGTTTTTCAGTGTCGTTCCCTTATGCGTTATGCGAATGGTGTAGTAACCGGGTTCGGGGATCTCGACATAAACCTGTTCCACATTATCCCGGTAGTTATCACCTGTTGATGCCGGATCTGCCGGGTTGGACGGATCCAGAATCCAGGGCTTAAACTCATCTCGTCCGTCGTGGATGATTCTCATATCGAGGTCATTCACCAGCATGAGGTCCGTGGGACCAACACCCTGCTCCACCGGTGTGCCCTCGGGATCGGTCCAGGCGATTGTTGCTGTGAGCGGTTCCTCGCCGTTGCTCCATACCCGATACTCATGAACCGTGTTGTTGAGCAAAGAGAGTTCCTGAACATAAGCAAATTGCTCTGATGCGGCATCTTCGCTGAGCACCTCTGCGGCCCGCCGGGCATTGAGCAGGCCCCATCCATTCCGGTAATCGGGACCATCGGATATACCCATGGGGTCGGCCGTATGAATGAGCAGTGCCCGGATGGTTGAAGACCTCGGATCATCATCAAACAGATTGCGATAATGCTGCTGCAACAGTGTCACGGCACCCGTCACAACCGGTGCCGCCATGGAAGTGCCATTTTTAGTATCATATGCAGTATCCCCATCAGCAATCGGGGAAACAACATCCACACCCTTGGCTACAATATCCGGCTTGATACGGCCGTCATTGGTCGGCCCCCAGCCGCTAAATGCCGACATGGATTTGTTGGCAGCCACCGCACCGACCACAATAACATTCTTGGAGGTAGAACTGCTCCCCAGCGAGGTATACCCGTCCGCACCGCCATCGGGGTCCCTCTCCACGCTGGACCATACCCAGCTCTCATCCTCTTTGTCCCACACCAAGTGTGAAACAGGCTGGGATAAAGGTCTGTCATTGCGATCGTTTCCCGCTGATTTGACAATGACAAAATGGGGAGCCTGATAGGCTATTTTATCCCATTCCGCCGCTCTGGAATCATAGAAACCGAAACGGTAATCGGTCGTTTCACTGATATCCGTATCCCCATACCAGTACCAGCGATTGTTGGTGTTGTCCCATCGCCAACCCAGGATTGTTCCCCAGGAGTGGTTGGAAACCAGGAGACCGTCTCCGGCGGCCAGGGCCATCTCGCTTTTATGATCATCCCAGGTGTAGCTGATGATTTCCGCTTCGGGCGCCATACCAGTTGCCGGTGTTTCGACACCCGAAGCCATGATGGTTCCGGCCACATGGGTTGCATGATCTGAGGCCTCCATATCATCATTTCCATAAGTAACCCGGCCGGTCAGCTCCTGATGAGTAAGAAGCGGTCCGCCACCTTCCCACATACCCACAAGGCGGCCCTCACCGGTCAGATCGAGACCGGAGATCCCCCCCGGCCGGATGGCATCTATTGAGCTGAGCTGTGCCGCTTCCAGATTATGCGTGGTAAAGTAGACCGGCAAACCATTTTCAAATTTCTGCAATTCGATAATGGTTCCGTCTGCAAGCCGCTGTCGGATTGGAATACCGGCACGTCGCGCAATGGCCTCCGCTTCGGCCCGCTGCTCTTGCCACTGCCGGCTGCTTTCAGCCGACATCTGCTGCAAAACGGCCCGTTGCTCTTCCATATGAGTTTGAGCAGAAAGTCCGGGCGCCAGGACGATGAATGCAAAAATAGTCAGAAGGATGGAACGTTTGCTGTTGTGTGTCATGTCTTGAAGGAAGCTTTTATAAAAAATGGGCATATTGTATTGGCACGGTTTGTAAACACCACGTTCTGCATGAACATTCGGTAGAATCTGTGCAGATTTCGCACAACTTATATATATTGAGGTTATCAATATATATCTGTTATTTTTAGCACGGCGGGCAAGCTCTTACTTTTTATGGACAAGTTCAACCCTTTTTTTAAATTTTCGGTGGGACCCATACCTTATGCCGCACTTTCCATATCATGTTTATCCGGTATGAGTTATTACCACTCTGTGCTTTTCGGCCGCTCGAATCCCGGCATATACCTTTGCCTGAAAGCCCGTTTCAGCGCATCCAAAAAAAAGATTCCCCCGATTCCAAAAATCCTCACACTGATTGTTGCCATGATGATTTCTCCCTCAACAGGTACCTTTGCCGGTCCCAATGAAGCCAGACAGGAAATTCCGGCGCTCATTTATCGTGTCGGCGGTGGAATGGATCACTATCAGGATGGTGATCATTACGGTTATGTATTCACCATGTGTGCGGACGGATCCTATCGGCTGGAGCAGCAGATCTGGCAAAGCCGGAATGATGAAGGCACGCTTGACCCGGTCCTTGTAAGCCGCGGCAATCTCACTGCATCCCAAATCCGCAGGATGCTTGAGGAGATTGATGCCAACGGTTTTTTCTCATTTCCGATGCGTCTTCCGACCGGCAGTCCTTTCGAAATCGGCTATTATGAACCGGCTGAAACCGTTACTCTGAGCGTTCACCGGCTCTGGTTTGACGAAGCGATACAGGTCTTCACCAGCCCCGGTCATGACCGTTCCACCTCGGTCATTCCAGACTCAGGCAAACGTATTGCAGCTATAACGGATACTGCAAGCATCCACAGTGTTGAAGCCTATCTGGGTGCAGAACGGCGTCATTTTCCTGAGGGATTCCGGCAGCTCAACCGTTTTTTCCGTGACGTTGTCAGGGAGCTGGTTCGGGAAGCTTCGGAGCGGTAGTCCTTTCGCTACCAATATTTTGCTCAATTCCCGCCAGTTCTTCCAGTTTTCGGATAATCTGACGCAGTTCAACGGCCTGTGCCGAGAGTTCTTCGGCGGAACTGGCGGTTTCTTCGGAACCGGCCGCATTGCGCTGGACCACCTTGTCCATTTCAGCCATAACATCATTGAGCTCACGAATACCGGTGGCCTGTTCTTTTGCGGCAACGGCAATCTCTTTGACCAGCACGCTGACTTCACCGGAACTTGTCTTGATATGTTCCAGTTTCTCCGAAACCTCCGAAGCCACCGTGGTTCCACTTTCGGTATTCTGTCTTGATCTTTGTATAAGTTCCGAAGTACTTCCGGCAGCTTCGGCGCTTCGCTGCGCCAGTTTTCGCACCTCTTCTGCTACAACGGCAAAACCTTTTCCGGCATCACCGGCACGAGCGGCTTCCACCGCGGCGTTGAGAGCCAGAAGATTGGTCTGGAACGCGATGTCATCAATATTTCTGATAATTTTCGAAGTTTCGTCTGAGGACTTGCGTATCTCTTCCATGGCTGAAGACATTCGTTGCATGGCCTCAATGCCTTCGGCCACAATGGGGCCCGCTCTATCCATGGCCAACTCCGCCTGTCCGGCATTCTCTGCCGTTTGTTGCGTTTGGGTGGACATCTGTTCCAGGGAAGATGTCGTCTCCTGAAGTCCGGAGGCCTGCTGGCTGGAGCTCTCGGATAGATCCTGGCTGGCTTTGGAAAGCTCACCGGAGGAGGAATGAACCTGATCAGCGCCGGTGGTCAGAGCTTCGATGATACTTTTCAGTCTATTGCTCAGCCTGTTGCTGAATAACCAGGCCACCGCTCCCCCCAGCGCCAGAAAAAGCAGCAGCAGCAATACCGAGCTCCTGATCATGCTTGCACGGGCGCTGGAAATAATCTGGTTTACCTCAGTCATGGGAATGCCGACGAACAGGATGCCGATCACTTCGTTGCGATCATTGAGGAGAGGATCATAGGCAGTCAGATACGGATTACCCAGAATATTTGCCGGACCCACATACAAAGTCCGGTTCATGACCGGCTGATAGGCATCACTATCCGTACCCAGCATGGTTCCCACTGCTCTTTCACCATCCGCCCTCCGGATATTGGTACTCACTCGCAGAAAATCATTGCCGCTTCTTTGAAAGATGGTGGCTACCACATCAAGATCAGATGAAAAACGGTCAATCAGTCCGTGCCGGCCTTCCAGAAGACGGCCTTCCCCATCGACCAATTGGCCCTGATCCATTGAGAGACGGCCGAAATAGTCATTCACATACACTCGCAAGGCATGAACATCGCCATTGAGTTTCATCGCCAGGGTATGATCGGTCACTGCGACCTGGCCTTTCCCTGCAGTATATACAAGGACAACAGATATCAAGATGGAAATACCAACAAGCAGTGACAAAGTCATCAGAAGCAGCTGCGATTTCAGTGTCCATTCTGCTTTATTATTACTTTTTTTCATAACCAGTCCTTTTAGAAAATGGTTGACCTGCTCATTCGATTTTAATAGAAATACTTATTCTGAAGTAAGTGGAAAAATTATTCCGAAGTCAGCCGCTGAAAAACCACCGTTCGGAGAACCCTTTCTTCGTATGGAGAACCTTTCTTCGCATGAAGAACCTTTCTTCGCATGGAGAACCTTTCTTCGCATGAAGAACCCTTTGTTACTCATAGTTGTACCATGCACTTCTATGAGCGCTTTTCACTGAGCCGTCCTATAAACCGTATGATAAAATAACACGTTACCCGGATTATCGGCCAGAAATATAATTTTTAAATACTTTTCTGAGTATCAATACTTTTCAGAAAAAGTAAAACAACCCGAAAATGCCAACACCCTAGCAGTAATAGGCGAAATAATGAATCTTCTCTCTCTTGAGAAGAATGATGAGGTATTTCAGGGCGAAGTAGCCCGAGATGAACGAGGTGAAGAATCCAATCAACAGACTGATATACGTCTCTGATCCGACACCGGAACCGACAATACGAGTGAGGTCGTAAAGCATTGCACCACCCAGAACCGGAAGCACCATCAAAAAGGAGAAATTGGCCACACTGTCCCTGTTCACACCGCTGAAAAGGCCTGCCGATATAGTCGACCCGGATCGGCTGATGCCCGGTAAAAGAGCAAAGGCCTGCGCAACGCCCATGATCATCCCTCTTTTCACATCCACCTCTTTTTGCGGGTTAACTACAAACCGGGTGGAAAAAAGCAGCAGGCCGGTAATAAGCAGCATGCAGGAAACCACAAAAGGATTGAAGAAAAGAGCTTCAATATGATCTTTCAACAGGATATAGGCCAGTCCGGCAGGTATCATGCTCAACAGGATAATCATGCTGATTCGGGTGCTTTCATCATGCATGAACCGCCGGGTTCGAAACCCCTCGGGCGAAAAGCTCCGGAGCAGGTCTCCCAGCATATTGCCAATCCGCTGACGAAAATAGACCACAATGCTGCAAAAGGAGCCAAAATGCACGACAATTTCAAAAGTTATTCCCGGTGCCAGATCCGTTTGCATCAAAGCGCTGGCCAGAGCCAGATGTCCAGAGCTGCTGACCGGAAGAAATTCAGTGACA
>SLHZ01000283.1 GCA_007135895.1 Balneolales bacterium
AGTTTTATGGATTTTGTGCATCCTGAGGATGTGGATGTCACCCTCAAGGCGATAGGGGAACTTGGAGAGGACAAGCCTGTTCTGAATTTCGTGAACCGCTATCGCTGCAAAGACGGTACTTACCGGTTTCTGGAGTGGCGATCGTATCCCAAAGGCCGGCTCATTTATGCTGCAGCCAGGGATATCACCGTGAGAAAAACCGCCGAAGACCAGCTCCGGGCGCTGAGTGACAATATTCCCGACGGTATTGTTTTTCAGATTGTCATTGATCCGGCCGGTCAACGAAGATTTTCGTATGTCAGCGCCGGGGTAGAGCGGGTGACGGGAGTTACGCGGCAGGAGGTGCTCAGTGATTCCCGGAATGTCTACGACAGATTTCACGAAGACGATATCGAAAGGCTCATTAAGACGGAGGAGCGTGCGTTTGCCACGCTGGAGCCGTTCTTTTGTGAAGCCCGGATCCGAAAGACTGACGGAGAAATCCGCTGGCTTCGCATTAAAACAAAACTTGACAAGTTGCAGGATGGGAGTATCGTCGGTGATGGAATTGTTATTGATTTCACCGAGCACAAGATGGCCGAAGAGGCGGTGAAAAAAAGCCTTGAAGAAAAAAGCATCCTGCTTTCGGAGATCCATCACCGGGTGAAAAACAACATGGCGATCATATCCAGCCTGCTGGGCCTTCAATCGGAGTATTCCTCTGCCAAGATAGATGCAGATACGTTGATCAGGGATTTGCAAGCCCGGGTATTATCCATGGGATCGGTGCACGAAATCGTTTACCAAACGGAAAACTTTTCAGAAATCAGTGCGGCAAATCTTTTTCGGCGGATTTTTGACCAGTTGAAAGCGATCTATCAAACCCATAATAAAACGGTCGTGCTTCAGATGGAATCCGAGGATCTGATGCTGAACATGAACAAGTCGGTTCCTTTCGGTTTATTCGTAAATGAGGTCCTGACCAATATCTGGAAGCATGCCTTCCGCGGAAAAAAAGCGGGCAGGGTGGATGCTGAGATGAAAGAAAAAGACAAGGGGATGCACATTGTCATTCAGGATGACGGATCGGGGGCGCCTGATCTTGAGAAACTGGCAAATCCTTCGAGCTTTGGCTGCACCATTATTCACGGCCTGATCCAGCAGCTTGGGGGCCGGATCCATTTTTCAACCGGCACCACGGGCGGCCTCCGTATTGAAGCCTGGTTTCCATTGAAATAGTCTTGCTGCATGCACATTTCAGATGGAATCATTGACACTGGTCTTTCCGCAGCTGCATTTGCCGCTTCTGTTGGACTGGTGTATGCATCGGGCAGAAAGGTTCCCCAGGATGAGATACCGAAAATGGGCATAACCGGTGCCGCGTTGTTTGTCTTGTCCCTTATACATGTTCCATTTGCCGGTACCTCCATTCATCCGGGTTTATACGGCATGGCCGGGATTTTACTGGGCAAGCGATCTTTCCCGGTGATATTTACGGTGTTGCTGTTTCAGGCGATGATTCTTCAGCATGGCGGGCTGCTTTCAGTCGGAATCAATTCCCTCAATTTAGGCGCCGGAGCCTTTTGTGCCTGGCTCATCTGGCGACAGCGCGGCCTGCCCGAGTATTTTCGTGCCGCATTGGCCGGTTTTATTGGCATCGTCATACCAGTCCTGCTCATGGCCCTGGCTTTTCATCTGTCGGGATATGGCCGGGGGATCCTGTATCTGTTCTCCGTCTATATATTTGCCGCCCTGGCGGAGGGAGTAATCACCCTGTTTGTGGTGAAGTTTTTCAGAAAGACAAAATCCGATATATTGGCCTGACATTTGACTATTATCACTCCACTAAATAAACTTTTCATACTTATGACAAGAAGTCTTGGTTTATTTCTGATACTTGCCAGTCTGGTCCCGGCAACTTCGTGGGCCCACTCCATCCGTTTTGATGTCAACGAGCATCCGCCGGTCGTCACGGTCCATGCCTACTTTTCGTTGACGTCACCGGTTGCTGATGCCGTTGTTGAGGTTTTTGCACCGGGACGGGATGCGGTCTACCAGCGCGGACGAACTGATCGTGCGGGTTACTTCGCTTTTGTTCCTTCTGAACCCGGGGAGTGGACGGTCCGTATTGATGACGAAAGGGGGCATCGCGGGAGGACGGCGGTCCGTGTCACCGGGGCTTTTTTTCAGCCCGGACAGGTTCATGAGGTTCCGGAAGATCTGGCCCCGGGCGACCTGCACGTGGATGGCAAATCCAAAGAGCCCAGGTCTGCTGATGATCTATCGGAAGGGGAGCGTTCTGCTAATGATCTGCCCGAAGGTGTCCACCCCGCTGATGTCCCGGGGGCGGGTGCACCTTCTGTGCAGCCCCCGGTATATTCCGTGGAGGATATTCCTCTCGGCTACCGGATCCTTTTCGGGCCCGCCCCGATTTTTGGTGTGACGGGTTTCTGGTATGGTATGAGAGCGCGACAGGCCCGTCATCAAAAACCGGGAAATGGTGATCAGAATCCGGACATTCATCATCAAAAACAAGGAAATGGTGATCAGAACCCGGGAAAAAGTAATCAGAATCCGGGAAACCGTCATCAGAAACCAGGAAATGGTCATAAAAATCCGGGAAATGATCATTAGAACCCAGCCAACCGTCACCAGAAACCAGACAATAGTCATAAATAGCCAGGCACTAGTCCTCTAACTTTGGCACCGGGTATTGAAACATCACTACATTGACCGCTACAGCGATCTGGACTCTCCTTTGCACCGGCTGGATCCGAGAGTAAAAATCCTGCTGGCCTTTTTCGGCATTCTGATCATGGTATCGGAGCCACCCGGCAGGCTGCCTCCATTTGCTTTCTATGGCGGGATGCTTCTGGTACTGCTGGTGGCAAGCCGTCTTCCCCCGGTTTTTTTACTGAAGCGTTTTCTGATCCTGTCGCCTTTCATCCTGATGGCATCGGTTTTTTACCCCGTTTCGCTTTATCTGACAAAAGAGACGCAGGCCATCGCTTTCCAACGCGAGGCACTCGAAGTGGCCCTGTCCATCTTCCTCAAAGCCGCCCTGTCGCTGCTGCTGCTGATCTGGATGATATCTGTCGAGCGGTTTCATGTCCTGCTGATGGGTTTGCGCAAGCTGAAGATGCCAAAACTGGTCGGCACGATCTCTATTCTCATGTACAGCTATCTCTTCGTGTTTTGGGATGAAGCTCTGAAGACAACGAGGGCCAGGGAAAGCCGGACCCCCGGGAAGCTGACGAGAGCGAAGCTGAAAACCTACTCCAATCAGATGGCGATGATCCTGCTGCACAGCTGGGAGCGATCCAAGACTCTGCATCATGCAATGCTGGCCAGGGGGTTCCATGGTGAGTTTTACTCACTGCAGAAACAGGGACTGAAAAAAAGAGATGTTGTGTTTCTGGTTGTTTTCCTGTTGATATTTTTAAACGTACGCCTTTTTAGTGGATCATTGCTGAATGTTGCCATCTCTCTGTATCATTTCACGATCTCATTGTTTACGATAACCATCCCACAATTTGATTTAACCACCCCATTACTCACTCTGTAAAAAATCATGGCTGCCCGCATAAAAATTGAAGATTTGAGTTTTTCCTATTCGCCGGACAAAGAAGTGCTGAAAAGGCTGTGGCTGGAAGTCAATCCGGGTGAAAAAATGGGGCTGATCGGGCCGATGGGTGCGGGTAAGTCAACGCTGCTGCTTCATCTCAACGGACTCTTGAGCGGAAGCGGGAAAGTCTTCATTGGTGATACCGGGGTCACAAAGAGAACGTTGCCCGAAATCAGGAGAAAAGTCGGCCTGGTATTTCAAAACCCCGATGATCAGCTCTTCAACCCCACGGTGGAAGAAGAAATCGCTTTTGGACCGCTGAACTTCGGATTGTCCCCCGATGACGTTGCCGCCAAATGCGACTACGCCATTGAGGCCATGCGATTGCGCGGACTGGAAAAATCCCCGACCCATCACTTGTCGATGGGTGAACGAAAAAGGGTGGCACTGGCTACTGTCCTGGCCCTGGACCCTGAGGTGATCGCCTTTGACGAGCCCTTTGCGAATCTGGACCCTTCCATGATGACCCAGCTCCTCGATATCATCAACGGACTCACAGCCACGTTACTCATAGTTTCCCAATCCATGCTGCCCCTGATTTCCTGCTGCGATCGGGTGGCCATTATCAACCAGGGCACCATCGTGGCGGTCGGTCCGGTGAAGGAGATACTCAGGGATGAGGAACTGATGCGCAATAACGGACTGGACCTGGGTTTCTATAAAAAAATCTTCCGGGATTTTTTTAAGGAGAATAGTATTTAGTCGGTCGAGTTCCCCCAAAATTATTTATTCGGTGTTTACTTTTAGTGAATACTAATATATATTGATGATAAGTTTAGTCAAGGCTAAATATCTTTTGTACTATTGTTTGTTCATGCAAAACTGTTGTCCGAAAACAAATCATGGAGCGCAAGCATAATCATGGAGTGTAAGCATAATCAAGATGCGCAAGCATAACCATCATATGAAATGTCTATGACCGTTGATCTGACACACAGGAGCATGATTAAAAACGTCATGGACACTCCATCTGGCCGCTTGAATCCAAAAATCATAAACAGATGAAATTTCATAGTCAATCAGGATTCGGTTTAACCGGAGGGATTATCAGTACCCTGTTACTTTTATTCATCGTCCCTGCAACAATGGCTGCTCCGCAAGAAGCACTTCTTGGTGAAAGTGCAGCTATTGCTTCTGCTGGCTCAACGGAAACACTTCGTGGTGAGATCCTGGCAGCTGATACCGGAGAGCCCATACCAGGCGCCTCGATTCTTGTATTTGAACATGAGCTGGGTGCGGCGGCCGATGCCGATGGTGTTTTCTTCTTTCCCGATATGACAGCCGGCAGTTATACACTAACGATCCGTGCCGTCGGATTCCGGCCGAAAACGGTCGAAATCCGGCACCCGGGATACGGTCTGGTTTCGATTCGCCTGGAACCTGTCATACTGGAAGGCGAAGAGATCATCCTGACAGGATCACCACTTGGCCGGGGGATCCGTTATCAGCCGGCACAGGCGTTGAACAGAGCGGTATTGCAGCAAAAAGCCGCACCCAGTCTGGGGGAAATACTGGACGGTAACCCGGGGGTGTCCGTTCGCACTTTCGGTTCAGCCCCTGCGAGGCCGGTTATCCGTGGCATGGATGGTGAACGTGTGCTGATCCTGCAGAATGGCGAACGCATGGGCGATCTCTCGGGTACGGCTGTGGATCATGCCGTAGCGCTTGATCCGCTCTCGATGGATCGTGTGGAGGTCATCCGCGGTCCGGCCAGTCTTCTTTACGGATCCAGTGCCATTGGAGGGGTGGTAAATCTTTTCAGCTACGACATGCCCAGGGAATGGGAAGGAGGAGCCTCGGGGTCTTTGGCTTCGCACCTGGCTACGGTAAACGATATGGGATCCGGGCTTGTCAGGATACAGCATGGCTGGGACCGGTTTGCACTTTCCGGCAGGGTTATCTACCGTCAGGGAGGTGATATTCGAACTCCGGACGGCAGGTTGCCCGATACCGCGCTTAACAATTTGAGTTACAGCACCGGAATGGGCTACCGTACCGGCCGCTTCGAAACCGGACTCTCTTTCACCGGTATGGATTACACCTATGGTCTTCCGGAAGCCATCGATGATCCGGATGAAAAAGTTGAGATTCGGATGAGCCGGGTCAACATACAAAACGTTTCCACACTGCAGCTTGGCGGTTTTTTTGAAAACGCGGAACTCAGGATTCAGTACAGTGATTATCACCATGACGAGATCGAAACCGAAATCCGTCCCGATGGCAGTGTGGATGAGGACCTTGAGATCTCCTTCGACCAGCGCACCCTGAGCAGCTCTGTTCTGCTGCGTCATCGGCCTTTGGGCAGGGTGCAGGGAGCTTTGGGGCTGAGCGCAAACAGGACCCACTTGTCTGTTGGCGGCGATGAAGCCCTTACGCCCGATGCGAACAGTTACTTCCTTGCCGCATATCTCTACGAGGATGTCCGGCTCAACCATGCTCTGACCATGAAAACGGGTGCCCGTCTTGAATTCAAGGAGACTTTTGTCAGGACCAATGAACTCTTTACAGATGGTGATGCCTTTGAGGACAGGTCCGACCTGATTTTTTCCGGGGCTCTGGGACTCAGTTATTCGCCTGTCAGTAATTGGCAAGCCGGTTTGCACATTGCAAGGGCTTTTCGGACACCCGGTGTTGAGGAGCTTTATTCCGATGCTCCGCATCTGGCTGCCGGTTCTTATGATATCGGAGATCCCACGCTGGGCAATGAAATAAGTCACGGAGCCGATTTTTTCCTGAAATACAGATCGCACCGCTTGTCCGGTGAGCTATCGCTTTTTGCCAATTGGATCGACAACTACATCAACTTTTCGCCGACAGGTATGATCCACGAACCTTCCGGACTCCCGGTCTTTCAATACGGATCATCAGATGCCCTTCTCTATGGATTCGAACTTCAGGCCAATATGGCTCTGACCGATCAACTGCTGGCGAATATCGGGTTTGACTACGTGAGAGGCAAAGAGAGAACCGGAGACCGGCTCAACCTGCCTTTTATACCGCCTTACCGTACGCACCTTTCCATGATGTATGACACCGGAAAATGGTGGTTCGGACCCCGGCTCAGGTTAACTGGTACTCAGAACAAGGTGGCGCCCAACGAAGAATCAACCGATGGTTATTACCTGGTCGGTTTGGATGCCGGCTGCCGTTTCCGGCACGGACTCTCACTGGCGTTGCGGGCCGACAATCTGCTCAATGAACGCTATCGTGATCATCTCAGCAGGGTGGAAGACCGGAATAATCCGATGCCGGGACGCAATATCAACATCATGCTGCGATGGGATTTCTGATGTAACTTACCGGCTGTTTTTTTTGCCGTCGCGTTGTTGTTGCTGGTTCGCCAGCCGGATCTTCCGCAGCGTTGTTGTTGCTGGCTCGTCGGCCGGGTCTTGCCACCTGGTAGTTGCCGTTGGTGTTCATGCCAGCTGGTAGCTGTCGCCGACCGGTTCTTTCTTGTTCACCGGGTTTCGGCCCGCATGGTCCCTGTCACAGTGCAACACGGATTCCTCCTTTGAGCGAAATACCAGCGGTTTGAAAGCCGTACACTTCGGTGAAATCGGTATCCAGGAGATTCCGGACATCGGCAAAGACCGTGGTGTGCCATGACGGGATCGCGTATTCCGCATAGAGATGAACCAGCGTATACGGGTCGAGCGTCACCTCTTCCTGCATAAAATTCACCGGATTGAAATAAAGATCGGATCTGCTGCCGTTGTATTCACCATCAAGACGGATAAGCAGGTGTTCGGTCGCCTGGACTCCGAGGTTCATGCCGATATGGTGCTTCGGTCTTCGGAGCAAGTTGTTTGTTCGAACCTCCTCGCCACTCTCATCTTTGGTTATCAGTTCACCGTCCGTGTAATTATAGTGAGCACCAAGGCGGGCGGCATTAACAGGCATCCAGTTGACCGAAAGTTCAAAACCTGAATCGTTCTGGCGGTCGCGATTGACAAAACCGTCCGGGAACGTATAGATGATCAGGTCGTCAATTTCACGATTGAAAAACAGGGTGCGCACTTTCAGTGACTGTTGCAGGAGATAGGCCTCCAGACCGGCACTGAGGTAACGGCTTCTCTGAGGATCCAGGTCGGGATTGGCACCGAAAGGACCGAAGAGCTCATTGAGGGTCGGTGCTTTGAAGCCCGTGGTTGCCGAACCGAAGAGTTTGAGATTCGGCGTGAAATGATACGATGGCGCGAAACTGTAGGTGTTGTTGCTGCCATATTCGGAGTGGCTGTTCAGGCGGAAGCCGAGTTCGGTCCGGAGTCCGTTCCTTCCCGTCAGGTAGATCGTGGCATAAGGGCTGGCGATCCGGGCGTTATGACGGGTTACGGCTTGATCGCCCGGCATGGTGAAATGCTGGTAGTTGAAGCCGCCGAGTATCTTGATGTGGTCACCAGTGGCATAACTGCCATAAACATCGGCATTGTGGAAAACACCCTCATAGGCATCTTCACCGAACTGGCTCAGGAAGGTCCGCTCCGTATCGGTGAGGCTGTAGCCGGCATGAAGATTCAGGTTGTCACGGCGGAATTCGGACCGGAAGCCCGTATGGATCGTTTTCATGGAGAACTCGTTAGCGGCATCCTGAAAAGCCCCGTCATCGTAGTCACCTTCATAATCGCTGTACATGAAAAAGGGGGTGACCGACAGACCGTCGGCGATCCGGAGATCGATCTTTCCGTGCACGGAATGGGAGAGGAATCCATCATTGCCGAAAGAGCCGGTTTGATCGGGATCGGCCGCGGCGCTGAAGCCGTCTGTTGATTCCCGCCGGACATCCAGGGTGTACGAGATATTATCCCGGAGCGAGCCATGGAGTCCGGCCGACGACTGAAGCGTGTTCCAGGAACCATAAGAAAGCTCACTGGATCCGTTTACGGGTTTGTCACCACCGCTTTGCGTGATGATATTCACGACACCCGCGATGGCGTCTGTTCCATAGAGGGTGGAGTGGCTGCCCGGAAGGATTTCAATCCGTTCCACATGGCTGAGGGGCAGCAACCGCAGATCATACGTTCCGCCGGTACCCGATGGATCGTTGATCGGCATGCCATCGATCAGCAGGAGGGTATATTGGCCCGAGGCGCCCTGCATGAAAAACGTCTGGGGATTGGCCGGAGAGCCGAAGGCGTCATTAATCCGGATACCGCTCTGCTGGTTCAGAAGTTGTCCGAGATTCCGGCTGCCGTTACGTGTTATCTCATCCCGGTCGATGATGCGAACCGGTTTGGTCGTTTCACGCAGCGTCAGCGGTATTTTCGACGCGGTGATCACGATCTGGTCCAGTTCAATAATCGCTGGGCCAGTCGGGTCAATGGATTCATGCGAGGTTGTGGTTTCGACGCCGGTTTCTGGCGCTAACCCAAGGCTGGCCATTGCAGGCCCCGACATTGCGTTCAGCAGAACGCACAGGGTAATCAGAAATACTATAGTTTTGCTCATGGTTTCAATATCAGAATTTTTGGTTTAACCGATGAGCCTTCGTTAAAAAAGAGGGGCGATATAGCCGGTGATTGCATTAATCGGTCGATCGCATTACTGGTAGAATCACACAATTGGATCAATCGGTCGATCGGATTAACCAGCAGCTCTCCTTGATCGGGTCTGTCGAGTAAATCGAAGGATCAAGTTGTTCGGATTAATCGTGCGATCGGAATTCTGAAAAAACTGCAACACACCGGTTCTACTTTCCCGGCCTTTCCTCCGAAAGCCTGAACTGGCTTGCAAGCAGGCAGGTCTTCTGACTCGCTCCCTTTCAACCGCCTTCCCATCCCGGATGTTCGGAAAGTCATCCCGAATATATGGACAGTGGCAAAGAATGATTGAAAGTGTGTATGGAGCTTACAGCTACGGGGATAGTTCCGGATTCACACCGGATTCCCTTTTCATCCCGAGAAAGCATAAGCGGGAACCTGTTGCGATTCCATGGTAAGCTGAAATTGCCATAATGTCAATAATAATCTGCCGTAACCGTCCAACCAACAGAGCAATAATTCAACAGCAGGTACGACAGGAAATAGCGGATGGGAGGGCTATCTTTCTTCAAAGTTGTCATTTTCTCGTAAATAGGGATTTAATTCATTCCAGGAATTCAAAAATGAATGAACTGGTTGTTCTTCTCATCATCTGGCTTGTATTCCGTTTCATCCGCAAAGTTTTGGATGCCATGGAAATGTTATAGCCCCCAAATAACGGGAATACGGTACAAGCCTGATTTAAAATCAATCGTGATAGCGGTGTTGTAATAATTAGGTGCCGTTCTAATTAGGTGCTGTTCTGATTAGGTGCTGTTCTGATTAGGTGCTGTTCTGATCAGGTGCTGTTCTGAT
>SLHZ01000022.1 GCA_007135895.1 Balneolales bacterium
AAATTGCTCCCCTTTTTAATTTTCTCCGGGATGTCTGGCAGGATCAGGATGACCCCGGCTATACCTTTCCCGCCGACGCACCGGATCGCCGGATTGACTATATCCTGCATTCGGAACACTTCACGGTGGTACATGTCGAAGTGGTGGAAGATCGGTCGTCGGATCACCTGGCCATTGTGGCCGATCTTCTGCTCACGCCTCAAGAACAACCCGGCGGATCGGCAAAATCTCGCGACGGGACAAGCTCTTCCTGGAATAAAGGCTTTTTTAGCGCATCGGCAAGGATTCCGATCGGTTCGGGCTTGTTTTCCACTGCATCGGCCCGGCCGCTCTCTGTTTCCGTCACGGATAATAAACCAGCCCCGGCAAGGCCCCACACGGAGGAGTTGCGCGCGGTGAAAATCACCAATGTGGACTCGCAGGTTCTTTTTTCGGATGAGGCCATCTCCGAAGCGATGGACTATCTGGCTTCGATAGGTATCAATGCCATCCTGCCGGTGGTGCAAAACGGCGGCTACACGCAGTTCCCCAGTGAAGTGATGGACCGTTATTTCGACATCCCGCTGGATCCCCGGCTGGGCGGTCGAGATCCCCTTGAGGCCATTATCCGAGAGGCTCACAGAGTGGGCATAGAGGTTTATCCGTGGTTTGAATACGGTTTTGCGGTGCACTATTCCGGGGATAACCCTGCTACTGGCGGTTTTATCGGACAAAGATATCCCGGCTGGCTGTCTCGTCATCGCAACGGTGATATATGCAAGAAAAACGGCTTTGAATGGATGAGCGGCATCAATCCCGAAGTCCAGCAGTTTATGCTTGAACTGGTGATGGAGGTGGTTCGAAACTATGATGTGGACGGAATTGAGTTTTCCGATCGTATGCCGGCGCTGCCGGTTGAATGCGGGTACGATCAGGCCACTGCTGACATATACAGGTCCGAACATGGCGGAATGTCACCGCCACCTGTCGAAAAGAACACATTCTGGATGCGCTGGCGGGCCGACAAACTGAATGATTTCTACCAAATGGTTCGGGATTCCGTAAAGAGCTACGACCGTGACCTTTTTGTGGCTTCGAGTCCGAATCTCTATCCCTGGGGTTATGCCGAATACCTTCAGGATCCGGTCGGATGGGCCCGGGAAGGGATTATTGATCATCTGATCCCTCAACTGTACCGCTACCAGATCGATGAATACGACTTTGAGCTCCGGAAAACACTCCGCGATCTTCCGGCCGACCGCCGGGATATCTACTTTGCGGGTATTCTTATGAACCTGGGGCACTATATCATTGCACCGGATCTTCTGGGTGCCAAGATCGACTCCAACCGCGCCGCCGGTGTGGCCGGGGAGGCCTATTTCTTCTATGAGGGACTGCGGAAATTTGAAAACGAACTCGGGGATTTTCTGGGCGAAAACTATTATGACGAGCCGGCCCTGGTTCCCGGCCGGAACGGGGAACAAAGGCGCTTTCCGGCCCTGAAACTGGCGACGGATCTTGGCATGCTGGATGGATGGCGCGAAACCAATACGCTGACACCGGCGGGTCCGTTCTTTGTACGGGACGATCTGTCGGATCCGGGAGAGCATGCCCACCGGACCGAGATCGCTTTTTCATTTGAAGGGCATCCCCCGGGCTGGTACGATGTTTATGTGTGGACCCTTGCCGACGAGGCGTATGCCGACTCGGTTTATCTGGTGTCGCATCGGCCGGAAGCATCGCTGGAGGAAGGAGCTGTTGCCGTCAATGACGGCACGAGATCCGGCTGGCACCGGATTGGATCGTTTCGTGTCGGTTCAGAGGAAGGTAGTGATATTTCAGACAGCCCGTCCGCTACGGTTCTATTCCACATCGATCATGCCCGTACGGAAGCCGAAATAACGGAAAAACCGGTGGCGCTGGCGGGTGCCATGGCTGTGGTGAACAGGAAGAAGGAACGGGTGGGGGAGGAAGTGCCTTCTTCTTCGCCGATTGTGGAAACGCGGCCTGACCGGGTTCCGCATGATGCCATTCTCCTGAGCAATTACCCGAATCCGTTCAACGCCACAACCATCATTGAACTCTCGGTTCCCGAAACCGGGCGAGTCCGCCTTGCGGTTTATGATCTGGCCGGTCGTCATGTCCAGACCCTGCATGACGGATACATTCCATCGGGCAGCCACCGGTTCAGCTGGAACGCGGCCTCCCTCGCCAGCGGCACCTATGTGGTTCGTCTTCAGGTGGAAGAACAAATCCGCTATCACAAGGTTACGCTGATCAAATAGTGAGGGCGTGTCATAACATTATAATTATCAATAAACAGGAGTTGATGAAATTGGAGTTGATGCCAAACAGGGTGTCACCAACAAGGAATCAACCAAAGATTGCCAGAACAAGATATTGCCAATTAACAGGAGGAAGAGCCGGTGAGTCAATCAGAGCATCTCGAAACCATACGCAACGTTATTGGAGGGAAATGGGAGTCGTCCCGGACCACGGAATTCCTGGATGTGGAAAATCCTGCAACAGGGTCCATTCTTGCCCGCACTCCACTCTCCACGGCAGAGGAGGCCCATGACGCGGTTGCGGCGGCGGCTGAGGCATACGATCAGTGGCGGTTCGAACCGGCAACCGCGAGAGTCCGCCCCCTGTTTCGCCTGGCGGCCCTGATCCGCGACCATGAAGCGCATATCGCCCGTCTGATAGCACTGGAGAACGGAAAGTCACTGACTGATGCGCTGGCCGAAGTCAAACGTACCTGTGAAAATGTAGAGACGGCATGCGGTATGCCGGTGCTGCAACAGGGCCGGCGGCTGACCCTGGCATCGCACGGGATCGACGGCGAAGTGATGCTCCTTCCCAGGGGCGTATATGCCATCATTCCCCCGTTCAATTTTCCGGCCATGGTGCCCTTCTGGTTTCTTCCCTATGCCATCGCGACCGGCAATACGATCGTGGTGAAGCCCTCTGAGCAGGTTCCGTTGACCATGCAGTTCCTGGCCGGTTTGATCGAGAAATCCGGCCTGCCCGCCGGCGTCTTCAACCTGGTCAATGGCGATCACCGGGTTGGTTCGGTTTTCACATCCCATCCCCGGGTGGTGGGTGTCTCCATGGTCGGTTCGACCCGGACGGCAGGAATCGTGGCACAAGATTGTGTGAAGCATGGCAAACGATTCCAGGCCATGGGTGGCGCAAAAAACCATCTGGTGGTCATGCCCGACGCGAGGGTTGATCAGGTGGTTCGCAACATGGTGACATCCTGTTACGGCTGTGCCGGTCAGCGGTGTATGGCCTCGTCGGCTATCGTGGCGGTTGGCGAGCGCATGTACCGGAAAATCTGTGACGCTTTTGTGGAGGCCTCCCGCCGCATCAAAGTGGCCAATCCGCTGGACCCGGAGGTGGCAAACGATCCCATGGTGATGGGGCCTGTTATTTCGGCGCAAGCGCGCCGGAGAATACTGGAGGTGGTCGAAAAGGGTGTTGCCGAAGGGGCGACGCTTGCCCTGGATGGACGCAATCTACACGTTCCCGGTTGTGAAAAGGGCCATTTTATCGGTCCGGTTGTCTTCACCGATGTCCGCCCGGGCATGACCATTCATAAAACAGAAATATTCGGACCGGTGGTTGTCATCCTCAAGGCCGAAACGCTGGACCAGGCCATTGGCATCATCAATGCACACCGCTACGGCAATGGCGCATCGATTTACACGCAAAACGGTTTCTGGGCCCGGAAATTCAAGATGGAAGCGGAAGCCGGCATGATCGGCATAAATGTGGGAATTCCGGCTCCGGTGGCGGCATTGCCTTTCGGCGGGATGCGGGACTCCTTCTGGTCTGAAACCAAAGCTCAGGGCACTTCGGTGATCCGGTTCTTCACAGAGGAGAAAGTGGTAACCGAAAGGTACTGGCCGGAGCAGGATCCTTTCGGCACAGGATCCCTCCGGAACATTACCTCATGATTGATTATATTGGCTGTGTTTTGACACTTCGCAACCACAGGAATCAATTATGTTTTTATCGCTTATTTCCTCTTTTTTGAAGCTTTTTTTCATCTCTGCCCGATTTCAGAATTCCTTCAGCATCAATCCCGACGGGGGCACACTCCGCCGCCGGTTGTGTGTTCCACTTTTTCTATGTGTGATGATGGCTATTCCGTCCGGATTGGTTCGGGCGGAATCCGTTTCCGATACCTCGGACGTCAGCGTACTTGTGCACTACTGGAATTTCAATGAAATTCCGAATAACACCAATTTCTCCCTCCGAAGTCCGGAGCTGCTGAATGCCTCCAGCCGTCTTTACGGGGCTTTTCTGTCGTATGAAGGGGCACGGTGGGACCGGGTCAATGACCCCACTCCGCTCAATGCCAGGGAAAATCCCTATGTGGAAGAGGATGACCGGGCGCTGCGCCTCCGCAACCCGGCCGGTCCGTTTACCCTGCATCTTCCCACCGAAGGGTATCGCGATGTGGTGGTGCGCTATGCCATCAAACGAACCTCGAACGGAGCACATGGCCAGGCCATATCGTTTTCGACCGATGGCGAGACCTTTGTGACGGATACGCTGGTACAGAGTTTTGTGGCTGTTGACGAGTTTGACTACACCCTGGTGGAACTGGATTTTTCCGGAATAGAAGGCACTGAAAACAACCGCGATTTCAAAGTCCGCCTCAGCATGGTCGGCGAGGGCTCCGAGCCGGATAACGACGATGGAAACCAGCGTATCAATCATGTTTCCCTGGACGGAATACCTCTTGCGCCCGATCCGGAGAAGCATCTGATTCATCACTGGGATTTCAATAACATCCCGAATGATGTTGACTTCCCGACACGTGTTTCGATCAGTGCGGGGGGTATAACTGGAGGAGAGAGTATCGTCACCGGGTCATGGATCCGCTATGACGGTGAACGGTGGGATCGCGTTAATGATGCGACTCCTTTCAATGCCCGGGCCGTACCCTATGACGAAGAGGAGGATCGCGCCATGCGGATGCGGAATCCCACGGGGGATATCACGCTGCGCCTTCCCACCAGCGGCTACCGTGATGTGGTCGTCTCCTATGTGGTAAGACGGACCGATAATGGCGCGACAGGGCAGCAGGTAGCCTATTCCACCGACGGCATGTTCTTTTCGACCAGTGGCTTGCGTCACAGCTCCATCCAGGTGGGGCTGAACTATGTGCAGCATGTAGTGGATTTTTCAACTATTCCGGATGTCAATAACAACCCGGATTTTACTTTGCGGATCACACCATCCGGTACAGGCGCCGAGCCGGATAACTTCGACGGAAACCAGCGGTTCAATCATATAACGGTCGATGCCCGTCCGACGGAGACTTCGGCAACGGATCCCGTTGCCCGGCCCTTCCGTCTTGAACTGGAGCAGAACTACCCGAACCCGTTCAATCCCTCAACGCAAATCCGCTTTACCGTCCCGGAGTACGATCAGGTATCGCTGTCTGTTTATGATGTTGCCGGCCGCCACATCGAGACACTGATCGACCGCCCTCTCGCTGCGGGTTCGCACAGTGTTACGTTTGATGCCCGTAACCTGTCCAGCGGTATCTATTTCTATCGTCTGCAAACCTCGCAGCAGATGCTGGTCCGCCCCATGACACTGATCCGGTAAGATAAACCCCGGAATCTCAATCCTCGAGGAAGTGGTAATGACCGATGCCTTCCAGAATGCCGGCGGCATAGGATCCGTCGGCGAAATAGACCCGCCGGTTACCACGCAGCGATTCGATTTCGGGAGCATGATTTCCGACCACGACGGCGAGGTGCTTGCCGGCCAGCATTTCATAATCATTGCCCGAGTCGCCTGATACGAGAACTTTTTTGGGTGCAATGTCCCATTTTTTACCCAGGTAGGTGATCGCCCTTCCTTTGGATGCCCGTTGAGGTAGTATGTCCAGGTAGGCGCCATGCGAATAAATGAGCTGGTACCGCAGTTTCCACTCCGAAAGGCGCTGGTGGATCAGTGCCAGATGATCGTCGTCAGGCTCCATGTTGTAACTGATTTTGAACTCCCGCTCGGCATCTCTTTTCTGGGGCTGGAGGAAGTCCAGGTCCTGCAGCGCTTCCTTGATTCGTTCCGGCTTCCACTGATACGAGATGTGCGCCCGCCAGCCTGAATCAGGGTTCAGATTATCCAGGTCCGGACCGTAGTAGATTTCGGTTCCGACCGAGGAGATGATCACATCGGGTACGGGAATATTTTTTTCGCGAAGGATCTCTTCGACCAGCTCGAGGCTTCTGCCCGTGGCAACTCCGAAACCGACGCGGTCGCGGTGTTTTTCCATGAGATCGATGAAGGTATTCAGGGCCTTGTCATCGCCCACCAGGGTGTCGTCAATGTCGGTGATGAGCATCTTCTCCAACTCGTTAAAACGCCATCCGGCAGGTCGGGTGACACCATGACTGCCCGTTGTTTTTTTGAAATCACCGATCACATCATCCATGGCGGATACAAAGGACTCCGCATGGGCGGTCCAGGAATAGTGTTCCCGGACCCCATTGACGCCATTGTTGGAATATTCTCTCCATTTTTCCGGGTCGATGAGCATGCGCTTGATGGTTTCACCAAGGGCCTCCGTATCTGTGGTGTCAACGAGCAGCCCGTTCCGGCAGTTTTTGACGATATCCTGGGGACCTCCGTCATCAGGACCCACAATGGGAACGCCCGCCGATGCCGCTTCTATCAGTGTGATGCCAAAAGGTTCGGAAAAAGCCGAATTGACAAAAACACCCTGTCTGTCGGCAGCCAGGCGAAACAGCTCCGGTACCTCCGTGGTCGGGTCGTGCTTTTTGGGAAGAGCCAGCTTTCCGTAGAGATCATACCGGTCCATGAGCATGAGCATTTCGGTGAGCACCTCCCGCTCATTATCATCGAGATGGTCGATATTCTTGCGGATTCCGGCAAATACGGCCAGATTGGCAATAGCCTGCAGCTCCTTGTTTTTTCCGTATGCCCGGATCAGTCCCTGGATGTTCTTACGGCTATCGGGCCGGCAGATGGTCAGGATCAGCGGTTTTTCCTTGTTGTAGAAAAAACGGCCGAACTCATGTTCCATCTTTTCCCGTGCCTGAATGAAGGGCTCGGGTTTTTTCCAGTTCTCATCGTGGTCGTAGTAGTAGGGATAAAACTTTTCAATATCAATACCCGGTGGGATGACGGTGAAAGAAGCCTTGTCCGCATTGTCGTAAAGGGTGTACTGCTTTTTAATTTCATGGCTGGTGCTGACAATCACATGGGCGGCAGTGCGCAGAACGTCCTCTTCGGCCTGGATCCGTTCATTGATATTGAACTTTTCGACCATCTGCTTTTCTGTCAGACCCTTGGCGGCCAGTGACTTCTTCTTGGAACGGCCCAGAGAGTGGCCGGTGAATACAAATGGTATGCCGGTAAGCTTTGACAGTTGCCGGGCCACATATCCCGCATCGGCATAGTGTCCGTGAAGCAGATCGGGGGTGATCTCCTCGTGCTTGTTGAAACGGATGACATTATCCACAAACTCCGGCAGATGCGGCCAGAGTAGTTCCTTGCGCATGTAGCGCTTACCCCCGCAGCGTATCCGGACGATCCGCGCCCGTTCGCTCAGCGGCTCGATTTCCTGCCGGTAGTCGGCACTCACCCGCTTGTCATGGACCAGTCTGGTGAACAGATCCACCTGCCGGACCTGCGGAAGCTCTCCAAGGGCCCGGGCCAGTTCCACCACGTATTTGGTCTGGCCGCCGGTATCGGCATCCCTGCCGAGTTCCAGGCTCTCACCTCTTATGAGACCATGAATACTGAACAGCTGAAGATGCAGGTTCTTTTTTTTATGTTCTCTATTCTCAGCATTATTTACTGAAATTTCATTTTCTGAATTCTTCACTGCCGACTTTTTGGTCCGTGTCATTGTTCTGTTTTTTGGAATAGTTATTGGTTGTTTGGAAATATTTTAGATAAATGGTGCGGTGTTTTTCACAATTGCTCTGCACCGGTTCATGCATTACGGGATAGATGGAACGGAGTGTCAATACACCGGCTGATATTTGATTTCCTGGAGCATATCTATTGTACTATAACAAAGGAGAAGTTCTTTTTGTTCGAAAGTTTTTCGAACAGGCAGTACGATTGCTTTTCGGCTAACCGGGCGGATAAGGACCGGTGGGTCCGTCAGTCGGCAACGCTCTTTCCGTTAACCCTGCTCAAGCATTGAATCGCCTGCTCTGTTCTCGAAGTTTTTGCTCAAGCGCTTATTCGGCAGCGTTGTTGCCGTTGTCTTTGCGGTCTTCGTAGCGCTTGGTGAATACGGCATGGGGAGCCGGCTCCACTTTTGAACCGTACCGGTTGGTGTAGATGTACGTAAATTCCGCCCCCAGGAAAAAGACCATGGCATTGTAGTAAACCCAGATGAGGAAGACAACGAAAGAGCCCGCCGCTCCGTAGGTCGAGGTGGTTGCCATACCCATGTAGATGCCGATCAGATAGCGACCCAGGAGAAACAGAAGAGCCGTAACGATGGCTCCGACCAGCACATCCCTCCATCGTATCCTGATGTCCGGAAGCATCTTGAAGACAACCGCAAAAAGTATCGTCAGGACCAGGAGGGAGAAAATCGAATTGAGGGTGGACCAGATTTCAAGATTTCCCGGAAGCATGGGGTCCATGAAGGATTTGACGATACCCAGTATCAGTTCCATGAGCATGGACAGTACAAACATGCTGGCGAATATCATGATCAGCACAAGGGCAATGACGCGGTTGATGAAAAAACGTTTGATGCTGCTTTCTTCGGACTTGATGGTGACATTCCAGATGTTGTTGAGGGTATCCTTGAGCTGGGTTATGATGGTGGTGGACAAGAACAGGATAAAACCCAAACTGATGGCGGTCGCAATGATACCCGAAGCGGGACGGTAGGCGCTCAGGACAAAATTCTGCAGGGTATGGGCCAGATCCGCCCCCATTACCTGGGCCATGTACTCTTCAAGCTGACCGGTTGAGGCCGATTCGCCGAAAACAAAACCGGCAATGGCGACCAGTATGATCAGCAGGGGGGCAACGGAAAAAATCGTATAGAAGGCCAGTGCCGCTCCGTAAGTGGGGATATTGTCCTCCACCCAGTCCGCCAGGGTCTGCCGGATCACAACACCCGTTTCCCTGGCGAATCCGGCAAATTTGTTACTCAGGTATTTTCCGTTGAAGCGGTTCATGACACGGAGGAGAAGATCATTTCAGTGGCATTGACAACTGCCTCGATCTCTTCGGGGCTGTTGTAACCATGAGGCGAAAAGCGGAGCTTGTGATCACGCACCGAGATGTAGATCTGTTGATCCCGAAGGGCTTTTTTTATGAGCAGCGGATCGATGCCCTCCGGCAGCCTGAATGTGAGAATGCCCGACTGGCGCTCCTTATCTTCACAGGTGTAAGGATTCAGGCCCATCGCGGCAAGACCGTCACGCAGCATCAGGTTGGATTGGAGAACCTGTCGGTAGATTGATTCAATGCCCGTTTCAAGCAGGAGTTCCACAGACCCTTTCAGACCGCATAAGCCGGGCACATTGGGAACACCGCTTTCATAGCGCAGGGCATCGGTCTTGTAGGGCTGGTCGTACTGTAACAGATTCCAGGGATCCTGGACTGACAGCCAGCCCGGGTCCGGAGTGCTGAGCTGATTGCTGAGGCGCCCGGAAAGATACAGAAAGCCTATACCTGTGGGAGCCATGAGCCATTTGAGACCGCCACAGGCAAAAGCGTCTACGCCCCATTTTTCCACATCGATGGGAACGGCTCCCGCGGCCTGGATGC
>SLHZ01000288.1 GCA_007135895.1 Balneolales bacterium
CGTTCCGAGTAAAATCAGACGTTTCGAGTAAAATCAGACGTTTCGGGTAAAATCAGACAATGTCACCAATAATGCAAAAACCAAGAATAGTGCAAGATCATGGCCTATTCGAAGATCACTGCCGGTCGGGGCGATTTTCATTATTTAACAAGTTACTGTAAGTGTTATATAGAATCACAATATATTATTTTGTATCATGTTATGATATGTAAGGAACGGCCATCATCACCGGCCATCACGACACAAACCATACGGACTTTATCATGTCGTATACCCATACTTTCCACATCCCCGTCATGGGGACCGGACATTCTATTGACACACCGATACGCGTCGCCCCGTTAGGCATTGACTCGGTCATCCATTGTTGACGATCTTCTTGTTGAAAAAATCCGCAAGTTCTATGCGGAGCAATTCGAGCTGGAATATGAGTCCATACCCCGTACGGCCGACGACGGTCGTGCCCGTCGCATAACGGCCTATCTCAATACCGTTGAAATCATCGTCCGGCAAAAATTCGATACCCTTCGAAACCAGCCCTTCTTTGCCGAGAATGACAAACAGAAGTTTTTCGAGCTGCTACCGGATACCTCCGGACTCAAAAAGAGTTGGCATCAGCTCATGGAGATGGCACCCTCCTTCGAGCGGGAAGTACTCGAACAGAAGCTGAACCAGATGATGCAACCGGGCGCCATCGATGTCAATATCATGTCCAAGCTGGACCGTCTGATGAACGGACCGGATGGTCGCCCGCTGAGCGCTCATTTAAGTGACGCCAGCGCGGCGCTTCGGGGTTTTGCCATGAGCAACCTGCGATCATCCGTGATTCTTTCAGCCGGTTTCAACCCCCGTCTTTACAGTTATCTGTCCGAATTTCAGGATTTCTACCGCGATACCGCCGGTGAGTTGAAAAAGAAAATCGTTCTGAAAGTCAGTGATTTCCGCTCCTCCCTGATCCAGGGCAAGTTTCTGGCCAAGAAAGGACTTGAAATATCCGAATTCCGCATCGAATCCGGCCTCAATTGTGGGGGGCATGCCTTTGCATCCGACGGTCAGCTCATGCCGACCATCCTCAGGGAGTTCAAGGAAAAAAAGACCCAACTCCGCGAGACATTTCAGCCTCTGGTCCGCTCCTTTTACAACAATATGGGGTGGGAATACCCGGCAGCGGCGGAGCAGGAAGAGCCGCTGATCACTGTCCAGGGCGGCATCGGCACCTATGGTGAAACGCAACGCCTCCGCAAAACCTATGATATCGACAAGACCGGTTGGGGAACGCCTTTTCTACTGGTTCCGGAAGCAACGCCTATTGACAAAAGCACACTGAAGCTGCTGGCAGACGCCGGCGAAGAGGATCTTTATCTCAGCGGTGTTTCGCCCCTTGGTGTGCCTTTCAACAACATCAGGCGGTCGGGTTCGGAAGTCTGGACCAAAAAACGCGCCGGAACGGACAAACCGGGCTCCGCTTGTCCGAAAGGATTCCTGCAGTTCAATAACGAGTTCACCGACAATGCCATCTGCACGGCCTCGACACAGTATCAGCTGCTCAAGATCGATGAAATCAATCACTCGGACCTGACCGATGACGAGAAGCAGAAACAGCGTTCCCAGGTATTCGAAAAAAGTTGCCTGTGCGACCATCTCGGCAATGGGGTTTTGATTGCCCTGGGTATTCTGAAAGAAGACCGGGGTCCCCAGGCGATCTGTCCGGGACCGAATCTGGCATGGTTCAACCGCATCTACACGTTACGTGAGATGGTCGATCACATCTACGGTCGCGGCGAGTCGCTGGTACCACCCGAGCGCCCCCACATGTTTGCCAAGGAGATGACCATGTATGTGGACTATCTGGGCCGGCTTATCGACCAGGCGGATCTGTCCGATCTCAAGCAGGTCAAGAAGCTCAAAACCATCTATGGAAACCTGGTGGAAAGCATTGAATACTGCCGCGAAATTGCGCTGGAAAAACCCTTCACCGATGAAAACCTCTCCTCCATAGGGGAAGCAGCCGACCGTGAAATGACGCGGCTTCGTACTATCTTCGATCGCGAACCGGCCCTTACCGGCGCCTGAGAGTGCGAATCAGAGTGCCATGAGCAGCCGGCACGTGCTGTAAATACCGGTGTTGCGTTACTACAGGTTGGGCACTAAGGCTGTATCAATGGTACCTGCCGGACGGAGGCGGGAGTAGAATCAGAAGCCCCAAGGTGGTGGTGGTGGTTCCACCGGCCGGGTCAGGTCAAAATCGACCCGGAAAGTCCACTCATCTCCGCGCATCGTGCCATAGGTGTAGCGGTCTTCCGGCAGGATTTCAATACGCCAGCCCATGAACATACCCATCTCCTCGCTTCGCGGCGGATAGATGAAACGTCTCCAGTACTCTCCTCCTTCAATGGCATCACCGCCATACCAGGTATTATCCTCCTCCGAGCCATCCTCATGGCGATGGTCATGCCGCAGTTCAAGTCCATCCGCTCCGTGCCGGAAAAACACCCAGGTCCGTGACCGGTCCCACACCCCGGGTTCTTTTTCTATGTGAAACGGCAGGCGAATTTCGTGGTCGGAACAAGCCCTGAAATGCACGATCACACGCTCGGTCCCGTCCAGCAGGTCGAAACCCGGCGCGGCGGTCACCAGCCGCCCTTCAAACGCCTCTCCGCAATGGTGTGACAGCAATGACCAGAAATGCTTATCCGTCTCCTCCGCCGTCTGTTCCCTTTCCTGCAGTGCCAGGGTCGAAGGCCGCTGCGTCGGCTCCGGATCGGATCTGCCACAGGAGAAAACGAGCAATATGACCAGTATCAGATACTTCACAGGCCACACATTCCACCGGAGCAGCAACCTCCTCCGGAAGGCGGCATCGGTGTTTTGGTTCCGGCGGAACCCTGGACGAAAGCGACTCCGCCCAGAACCTGGGAAAAATTGCCGGATCCGCAAGCATCGCATTTCAGGGTAGCCGCCATACTCTCTTTCTTATCCATGGTGGAGCGGAACTCCGTGCTTTGTCCGCATTCACGGCAACGATATTCGTATAAAGGCATGATTCAGGCTGGTATAATTATGAGTAACGCTTGTGATTATATATAGATTTCTATATAAGTTAAGAAGCCGGCTGGTCAGTGTCAAGTATTTATGAGAACCGGCACGTTGTAATTTGGGGGCAAAGTAAAATGTTTCTGTTGCTCATCAGGAGTTGGTACGCGGTGTCCCCGACTAGAACCGGCATCAGTTGATCAAACGGGGTCATTTTTCCTGGGCACCAAGCCATTTCCCCATGGTGAGTTCGTCCACAAAGTGTTCTCCCAGTTTCATGGAGCGCGGGTGCTTTCCTTCTGTTACATACCCTGCTTTTTCATACAGTTTGACGGCTTTATGGTTATCTGCGATCACCGTCAGCCAGATTCTGCGGATGTTTCTTTCTCTGGCCCAACGTTCAAGATATTCCAAAAAAAGTGATCCCAGGCCCTTCCCGCCCCACTCCTTTTGTATGCCAATCACAAAATAAGCGCGGTGCTGCACCTTTTTCCAGTCCATGGTTCTCACCTCAAGATAACCGGCCAGCGGGCCTTGCGGGGCACGAGTTTCTTGCCGGTCCTTTGAGTCATACGTTACTTGCGGACCCAGCGGGTCATGAGTTTCTTGCCGGCCACGCAGATCATGCGGGCCATTTGGATCATGAGTACCCTGCGTGTCATGCGTGCCCTGGGTGCCTTGCCGAATCTCCGCCACAAAAAAAGTCCGGTTGAGATCACCCGTATCACCGGATAGGATCCTGCGCCATTCCTTCACATCCGCCGGGCGCTCCCCCGATTCATAAAGCAGATAATCCGTTTCGTCATCGAGTTGTTTCATCAGGGCGATAAGCGCTTCCGCATCCTGCGGACCAGCCTGTCGCAGTGTAATCTGATTTCTCATTCATTTACCATAAATAAACCAGGTTCCATACCGTGAAGACGGTTAACTATTTCTCCCAGATCCCCATCAGCAGGATCAGGAAGAGCGTACTCGCTCCCAAACCCCATCCCACCACAATAGCCAGGGTCTGCCAGAAGCCGTCGCCCTCCAGCAGCATGAGCGGCATCAGTCCGGCCAGCGTGGTGCAGGAGGTGATGAGTACCGGGCGGATTTTTTCCCGGTAGACGCTGAACCAGCTGCGGATGCCATGCACCCCCAGCAGCCGCATTTTCTGTTTGCCATGCATCAGCAGGATGGCGTTATTCACCACTACTCCCATGACCAGCAACGCGCCTGCCATCGCGCTGCGGTCAAATTGCAGATCATGATAGAGTGCCCCGGCCATGATCCCGATGCCGCCAAGCGGAACAGCCAGCAAGATGACGAGCGGATCGCGCCACCGCTCCAGCAGCGCCGAAATGATCATCCACACGCTCAGTATGGCCATGAGAAAGATGAGCAGCAGGCTTCGGTCCTCCTCCGCGCCGAACCAGCCCCGGAAACCGGTCGTGATCGACATGCCCGGCGGAACGGGATACGTCTTGATGATCTCTTCAGCGATCGACTGTGCCATGCGGTTTGGACCCAGGAATTCAAATGCCACTATCCGCGTGTACATCTGGTCTTCGCGGCGAATCTGCGGCAGGGTCCGCTCCCGGGTCAGTTCCCCGATTTCCGCCACCGTAAACACCGTTGAGCCCATGCGCCGGGACGCATGCAAAAAGTCCTCGAAGTACTCCCGATCCCTGAGATTCCGGGCGATCAGGTACATTTGGGTGCCGCCAAATTCGATCCGTCCATATGGTGCGTGCTCCCGGTTGATATCCAGCTGCACGGCGTTCAGCACCGCCGGACGTTCCAGACCCCGCCGGATCATCCGGTCATCGTCAGGCCGCAGTACATACTGATAAAGATCATCCCGCATAAACATCTGCGACTGATTGATATCCACCTCCTGCACCCGCCGATGGCGCATCAACCGCCTCCGCAGATCCTCCGCCACCATTTCGAGCTGATCATACGAATAACCGGTCAGTGTGATTCGTTGCTGCACCTGCCCTCCGCCAAATCCGGTCCCGAACGACTCGTCAAATCCGCTCACCCATATCCGCGCATTGCCGGTCCGGGCCGCCAGGTACGCCGCCTGTCCGAACAGCTGGAACGGCTCGGCGCGGTCGAGATACTCTTCCTTGAAATAGATCTCAAGCCGACCGAACGCCCCCTGCTCGTTGATATGCGACTCGTAATAGGTGATCGCATAATCAAACGAACCGGCCAGTGTCTCAAACTGTTGGATGATCTTGTCGATCTCCTCAAACGGGGTACCGATCGGCGGCCGCACCGTTATGATCACGTGATCCTGCACCGGCCTCCCGGCCCATCCTTCCCCGAACGAGACACCGCGGTAAAACCGGTACCCAATTCCTCCGACATACCGGTTGATCACATCGTCGTTATCAAAATAGTACTGCGACCATTTGTACAGCCGGCCGGGGTCCTCATCACTCACCGGATCCGGCTCGGGGATCAGATAGAGCGGAATTCCAATCAGCAATATCATGGCCGGGTAAATCAGCCAGCGCAGCCGATGGCGCCATATAAAGAAGCCAAGCGTGATGCGGGTCCGGCCAAACCGTTTTTTCCGGAATGATGAGGCGGGCGGGCGGATTTTATCCGCCGGTCGGACAAAGAACAGGAGCCGTGAGGCAAGTTTGGACCAAAGTGTGCTGAAGGATAGTGATTGAGCCCGGGGCGTAGTTTGTGCCTGTGACGAAGCCTGCGACCGGGACGGGGACTGTACCGCCGACGAGGATAGTTCCGGCGAGGACAGGTCCGACGAGGACAGGTCCGACGAGGACAGGTCCGGCGAGGACAGTCCCGGCGAGGACAGTTCAAACGAGGACAGGTCCGGCGAGGACAGTCCCGGCGAGGCATTATCCGCATCCGCTCTGTAGGGTATTCGTACCAGCCAGATCAGCGCGTACGGAATCCAGGTGAGCGATATCAGCACCGAGGCAAGAAGCGTGAGCGTCAGTGCCATGCCCAGCGGCATCAGGAACATCCGCACCTCTTCCATCGAAAAAAGCAGGGGAATGAAGATGCCGACAGTGGTCAGGGTGCTGCCGATGACCGGTACCAGCACATGCGGCAGATGACGGCGGACATGTTCGATGCGGGCCTGACGGGCAAGCGGAAGACCGGGGTTTACATGCTCAAACACCACCACCGCGTTGTCGATAATCATGCCGAGGGCGATGGTGAGTCCGGCGAGCGTAATCACATTGATGGTGTAGCCCAAAATGTGGAGCATGATCACCGAGAAGAGCAGCGAAAAGAGGATGCTGCCAAGAATGACCAGCGGGGCGCGGATTTTCCGGATGAAAAGCAGCAGCACCAGAAACACGGCAATCAGACTGATCAGTGCCTGACGTTCCAGCGCCGAAAGTTCCTCGCGCAGTTCGACGGTGGCGTCACGCTCTATCTGCAGATGGATATCGGGCGGAAGTGTGGTCGCGATTTCATCCATGCGGGCGATCACCGTTTCGGCGAGTTCGAGTGCGTCGACACCGGTTTCGCGCTCGAATCGTATGGTGAGTGCCGGGTTCCCGTTGATACGCCGGGCGGTACGCTCCGGATAGTCGCCCATCGTTACCTGCGCGATGTCGCCCAGCAGGATCTGGCGTTCACTGCCCGGGAGAGGGATCGGCATGGCCGTGATATCGGATACGTTTTCGAACATTGGCGGCACCATGAGGCTGTACCGCATGCCCCCGTGCTCACGATACCCGGCCGAACGCCACGACAACCGCTCATTGACCTGCCGCATCACCCCGCTGGTACCGATACCCAGCCGTTCGGCGGCCGGCACATCGAAATCAATCAGCAGTGCCGGGTCACGCACCCCTAAAAGTTCGATCCCGGCAATACCCCGGATCCCGAGCATCGGCAGCTTGATGTTGCGCCGGGTAAAATCCAGCAGTTCACTCGGCATCCGTTCTCCGCTGTTGATCGAATAGATGAGGAAGGTCTGCATTCCCTGAAGCTCCCGCGGTACCTGATGGCTCACCCGGCCCGGCGGCACCGACGGCGGCAGGCTCTCCTCCAGCACGCGCAGATACTCCTGAAGTTCCACACTGCGGAAATCGACCGGGGCATGCTTGTGGAAATAGACCGTTACTGTGGAGCGCCCTTCATTGCTGGTCGACGTCACCCGCTCGACATCCCGCAGCCGGCGGACCTGCTGTTCCACACGGCGGGTAATCTCATGCTCAACCACCTCCGGTGAGGTCCGGCTCCACTGGTAGGAGACCGTGATACTCGGCAGCTGCATGTCCGGCGACATCTCCACCGGAATCCGATGCCACACCATGACACCAACGACCACCAGCGCAAGGTAGAACATCGAAATCAGGTATTTTCGCCGGAAAAGTTCGTTCATGGGAAATCAAGGGTGGATGGACACTGCTGAAACATGACACGACCAATGTTCGTCAGAGGCCGCCTCATTAAAAACGGAATCTCGGGTTCACCCGCTGCATGTGGCTGATGGCGAAATGCTGGTCGACGGCCAGGGTGTCACCGGGCGAAATTTCCTCATGATTTATCACCACCCACTCGGATGTTACCGCTATCGGTTCGATGTAGATCCACTCGACCGTATCACCATTCAACCGGAACACGAGCGGACGATTATCACGCGTCAGTTTGGCCGCGCGCGGGATACGGGCCTTTCCTTCGACCGATTTCACAAGCACACGTCCGTCAACGGTCATCCCGCCACGGAGACGTCCTTGCGGATTATCAAAAATCGCCACCACCTGTCCTGTCTTGCTCTGGTCATCCACTACCGGCGAAACGGCCTCCACGACACCGGAAGCCCGGTAGCCGAATCCGGTTTCAAGCGTAACGCTCATGCCCACATCGACATCCGCCAGCTCACTCTCCAGCAGGCTGAAGCGGACCCGTACCCGCGACTGATCAACCAGCCGGCCCAGTTCGGTCCCTGCCGACAGATACTGTCCGCGCGTGAAGTTCTCCCTGGTGTGGATCTGTCCGTCGAACGGCGCTATAACCGAGGCATAGCTCAGGTTCAGTTCGGCCCGTCTGAGCTGCACCTGCGCATTGGAATACCCGTGGAAATTCTGCAAAAACCGGTCCATCTCTTCCGGGAGTGTTTCGTTACCGGTTCCGCGCAGCCGCTGATCCCGCTCAATGCGATAATCGGAAGCCGCTTTATCCAGGGCATTGCGGGCATCTTCAAGCGCCATCTGCCACTCACGGTCATCCAGGGCCAGGATGGTGTCGCCTTCGGATACACGATGCCCGTCCCGGACTACATTGTGCGCCACGAACCCTGAGAGCCGGGTGTAAATCCTTATTTCGCGTAGCGGCTCCACGGTACCTTGTGTTTCGATGTGGTGATAGAGGGGCTGATCATCGGCCCGGTCGAAGATGACAACCGGCCGCACTTCCTCCCGTTCGGTTCTTCGGGACTCGGCCTCTCCGTCGCCATTGTCATCGGAGCAGGCTGCGACAAATCCGCCCGTTAAAAAGAAAATTGAATATATCAGTGCGGGATAAATGTGATTATCAGAGCTAATAAACATGGCAAGCAAATTATTTGGCTAGTTCAAGTGGCAGATGCAATGCAATTCGGTCAAAATCTTTGTCATTGTGCAGCAATGGAACACGATATTCGATGCACCATGTACCGATAAGCATATCGACTGTCTTTCGGACAATCACCCCTTTTGATCGTAGAAGCCGATAGTTTTGTGAAGACCGAATCGCAATCTCTTTGCCAACCAATGATATGCACTCCAGATGTGACAGACGTTCTTTTACCATTTCATAATCATTATCACATCCTTGAAGAACTTCTGCTAATATAATGTCCCCCATAAGAATGGTCTGTGTGCCCAAAGCGTTATCAAGCAGTTTCGTTTTACTGGATTCCACCCCGTTAAAGAAATCTATCCATATACTGGAGTCTACAAGGATCATCTGTCATTGCTCCTCATTTCTTCCAGATCTCCTGTCCAGCGAATATTGCCCTTCAACTCCCTGATTCGCTCCTGCTCCTTGCGCTGTATCAACAGCTTCAAACCTTGTTCAACCGCCTCTTTTTTTGTTTTCAACCGGCTGGTTTGCAAGGCTTTTTGCATCAACATGTCATCTATTTCGATATTTGTTCGCATTGATTTAATTTTTTAGTAAATGTGTATAATACATGATCTATATACACATAACTTACACTATTACCGGTTTATTATTTTTATTTGTCTTCTTGTTCTCCAGCCACCGGAAGACCATCGGCACGAGAAAGAGTGTGAGCAATGTACTGCTCACCATGCCGCCCATCAGGGCGAGGGCCAGTGACTGGCGGAATTCGTATCCATCCCCGATCGGAATGATCATGGGCAGCAGTCCGAGCAACGTGGTCATCGTGGTCATCACGACCGGACGAAACCGGTGCCGTCCCGCCAGATGCACCGCCTCGTCGAGATTGCCGGTATCCTGGTAGTATCGCCGCATGAAATCGACCTTGAGGATGGCGTCGTTGACGGCAATCCCGGTGAGCACCAGAATCCCCATGAACGACAGGATGTTTAGGCTGAGTCCGGCCATCCAGAGCACAAGCAGCGACCCGATCCAGGCAAACGGCACCCCGAGCATGATGATCAGCGGGTATTTCATGTTTTCGTACTGCACGGTGA
>SLHZ01000320.1 GCA_007135895.1 Balneolales bacterium
AAGTGGATGCCGGCCATGACGACCCAGCGCGGTTATCCGAGTGAACTCTGGGCGGTGGGTCACAAAGCGGAAGAAACCGACTGGCAGTATGACATCCTCCCGTCATTGAAAATCCGTATTTTCGAAAGCGACCAGACCGGCTTGAACAGCGATGAGCCCTCCCAGACCGGCAATGGAAAGACGGCCGGCGGACAGACTGCGAAGAGTCGCTTTCCTTTCGGGTTGTTTTCCGGAGTCGGAAAAGACGATGACCCTTCGAAATACCACACTTCCTCAGCACTGATCGAAGCGGCCCGGAATGCAGAGGCCGATCTTTTCGTCCTGAACGGACTGGATGGTGGTGTGGGAGTCCATCTTGCACGCGAACTGCTCATCCCGAACCGGATTCCTTTTGCTGTCATACTGAAAGGTGAGCTTTATCATCCCATTCTGAAACATGCCATTTCGGTTCTGTACGAAAACGGACACCAGCGGCAGCAGCTGACACAGCGCAGCATTCGTTTCTGGAGGCCGGTGACCGAGGAGGAAAAGCTTATCCGGCTTTCTAAATCGGTAGATACCCGGCACTATGTTCCGGACGAGAAAATACCCAAGGAGGTGGACCTCATCTGCATCGGCCGGCCTCTGGATGATCCGTCCGATTTCTCGGCCATCTTTGAACTGTCGCGTCACCTGAAGGTAGCGGTTATCGGCGACGGCCCGTTGCTGGAAGGTTTCCGCCAAAAATATCCGGAGATCACCTGGTATGGCGATGTGCCCTATGCGGACATCCCTTCGGTGCTCAATTCAGGCAAGTTGTTTTTTTACAGCAGGGTGAAAGAATCTTCGCCTACCTCCATTGCCGAAGCGGCGGCCTGTGGCGTCCCGCCGGTCGGTTTCATCGGAGCAATACCGGAGGACCTGATCTCAGAAGCATTCGGTTTGCGCGTCTCCCGCAAGAAGTATTTGGAAGAGATCCGGGACCTGCTGGGGCAACCCGACTACCTGAAGCGTCTGTCCAAAGCGGCACGCGAACACGCCGAAACACATTGGCACCACCGCTCTTCTCAGCATGCTATCCGTAAGTTGATACTACAGATAAGAGCTGTTCGTTGACAAGAGTTCTCAGATTGCTTCTCCTGGTCACGAAAAACTTATCCTGAGATCAGCTCGTCAGTTATCACACAGCTATACCGTAAGGTATATCAAAGGATGCCGCAAGATATCTCACAAGTAGAACACCAGGTATGCCACAGGATTCCACAAGATATCTCACAGGTAGAACACCAGGTATGCCACAAGATATCTCACAAGCATACCACAGATATGCCACTAAATTGACGGGATTGGGGATTTTTAGGTCCCCTCACTTCAAAAGCATCATCTTCCGGGTCCGGACAGCCGGTGCGGACGGTGCGGCCATTCTGGACGTCATGGACGAAGCCGGACTGGGATAAACTTTCGAATAAACCTTCAGGGAGTAAAAGTAAAGGCCGGAGGATAACCCGGGGTCATAAAATGTCACGGCATGGCTCCCCGGTTCGTGCCATGAGTCGACCAGTGTGGCGACAAGCCGACCCGTGAGGTCATGTACCTTCAGCCTGACGCTGCCGGATTCGGTGATTTGATACCGTATGGTGGTTTCCGGATTGAACGGATTGGGATAGTTCTGGTGCAGAACCGGGCTGAATGGAACCAGAGCACCCTTTTCGTCAGAAGATGGTGATGAGGATGTGGATGTGGCGTTTCCGAAGGCGGATTCATAAAAGCCCTGTTCTCCTTCCAGCACAAGATGCCGCAACAACGGAATGGTTACGTGTCCGATGTCCGGCACTTCCATATACTGCCATGGCAGGCCCAGTTCGTTCCAGTGTGCCTTGAGTTCCCGGTTCATAATCAGAAGCTCATCTTCCTCTCCTACAACCTGGCGCATGAGATGGTCCGGTGGCAGGCTGTCGATTACCGTTTCGGCAATCCGCCAGGGACTCATTGCTTCGAAATAGAGCGAATCATTGCCATACACTTCCTCGAAGATGATGGCTCGCTCTGATGGCGGCGTGCGGGCATGCGGATAATTGACGAAATCGAGCTGAAGGGGTCCGGCTCCGAGCATGGAAAAGCCCGCGAATCGGTCATGATAAAGCAGTCCGAGACGAGCCGCACCATAGCCGCCCATGCTGAAACCCTCCACCAGCCTCCCCTTCCGATCGTCAATCGTACGGAAATGATTGTCCACATACGGTATGAGATCGTCCATCAGCATGGATTCCACAGGCTGATGACCGCTTTTGGAGTCGACCCACATGCCCAGCGGGAGTCCCCAGGGAAAGACCACGATCATCGGTGGAACCGATCCGTTTGTCATATGAAAATGGAAATAATTGCGCAAATGCGGAATGCCCTGGATTCCGCCGCCACCGCCGTGCAGCCAGTAAAGTACCGGAAAACGGGCGTGTTCATCCTGCGCATAGGCATCGGGCAGATAGATATGGAAGCTGACATCGCCGCTGACGGCTTCACTGTAAAAAATGACCTGCTCGACATTGTCAGCGCTCACCGGCTCGGTGACCCATGGATTCCCGGCCCCATCAGCCTGCAGATTTTCTGACCCGGTGGCGTAGGGATTCGGAGCCCCGGTCACCCAAGGATTCTGAAGCAGCAGGATGATCGAGAGCTTAAATGCCGGCAACAAGGCCACTGATAAGAATGAAACCATCATGAAATAGATAAAAACATCACGGAGATGATAAAAACGTCACGGAATTGATGAGAACGTCACGGAAAGGATGAAAACGTCACGGAAAGGATGAATACTTCGGAAACGATATCCAATTCTTGACAAGGTACTCAACTACCGGGACATTAACCATGATCGGCATCCTGCTCGGCAATTACCGCCGTGCCGTATACCAGGATTTCGGCAGCACTGGTCATGATGTAGCTCGTGGAAAATCGGACATCCAGAACAGCATTGGCGCCCAGTGAGCGGGCATCTTCGCTCATACGATCCACCGCCTGTTCCCTGGCTTCCGCCATCATTTTAGTATAGTCCTGAATTTCCCCGCCGACCAGCATTTTCAGTCCGGCAAGAATATCCCGGCCCAGGTGCCGCACCCGGATGGTATTTCCACGTACAACACCAAGTGTCTTCACCACTTTCATTCCGGCAATATGGGATGAGGTTATAACTTTCATCGTACTATATCCTTGTAACGTTCGTGTTTATGGAGGTAAATTCTTTCCCGTATCAATGAAACAAGCAGGATAATGCCCCCGGCAACGGTTGCCGCGACGGCTGTTTTGATCCACCAGGCAATTTCAGGGTCTTCAAACAGACCGGATAGCGCCATCCAGGACCCGTAAAACAGCAGCACAAGGGCGCCAAGGGTAAACAATATCCATCCGATCCTTCTCTCCAGTTTCGTGAAAAGCGTGCGGCTGTACGAATCCCACAGTTCCGGAGAGGGTTCCATGATCCTGTTTTGTGATGTCATCATTTTGAGGTTTTTTAGTTGTTGGTATTCTTCTGCCATCTTGCTGTCACGGAGCAGTCTTTCCTGCAATTCCGCCTCCTCTTCGGCGGTACTTTCTCCGTCGATGGAAGCCATCATAAGCTTTCGAATACGCTCGGTGTCATGTGTATTCATAGCCAGCTTTCTCCATTTCGTTTTTAAGCCTTCTTCGCGCGGTATAGAGCCGCGACATAACAGTGCCATTGGGTATGTGCAGCAGATCCGCTATTTCTCTGTAGGTATGGCCGGAAAGATCTTTCAAAACAATGATTTCCCGGTCATCGGCATGCAAACGGGACAGAGCGTCCTGGAGCATTCGACTTTGTTCGGACCTGAGTACATCTTTTGAAGGATCATCCATGCCGGCGGGTTCGATCCAGTCGGGCATCATGCTCAGTGCGATTTCCCTTCCTCTGTTCCTGTCCCTGATCGCATTGAGGCATAATCGTTTGAGAATTGTATAGAACCATGGATAGAACGGCATCGTCGGGTTCATCACTTCCCGGGCGTTCCAGGCGCGTATGAAGGCCTGCTGCGACACCTCCACGGCATCATCATGGAGTCCGACCAGCGCAAGCGCATGGTAATAAGCAGGTTTCATGAGCTTATTTACCAATTTTTCAAATGCCCGGGAGCTGCCGTTGTGCACCTGCTTTACCAGGTCAGGTTCAATATGGATTCTGTTGTTCATATCGGGTTCCTTTACTAATGATACACCGTATAAAGAAATTTATTCGAAATAAATTGGAGGCGGATGCCGGCAAGATGTTTTAACCGGAAAGCAATTTGCGTGTAACGATTCTCTTTTTTATTCGTCTATCTTGTTAAAGCAGGTGAAAAAGAAATCACCAGACCACCCTCCTCGCGGAATCGGCCTTGACAGCGTCCATGGACAAACAGCGATTCAAAGAACAGATCCTGCCTATGAAGCACCGGTTATTCCGGTTTGCCTGGTCGATGCTGGGCGATCCCGATGAAGCCCGGGATGCTGTTCAGGAAGTCTTGATCCGCTTGTGGGATAAACGGACCGAATGGGCTGAAATCCGCAATATGGATGCTTTTGCAGTGACCATTACAAAGAACCACTGCAAGGACCGGTTGCGCAAAAACCGTCCTCTACGGCTCGAAGAGGATGAATATAAAGACAGCAACACACCCGATCCCTTACGACTGGCCGAGGCGACAGATGCTGCCGGACTCATCATGCGGCTTATGCAACAGCTCCCCCAAAAGCAGCGTCTGGTCATGCATCTGCACGACTTGGAACAGTGGGATGACAATGAAATTGCTTCCCTGACGGGAATGACCAACGAGGCTATCCGGACAAACCTGTCCAGGGCCCGAAAGAAAATCCGGACACTTTATACCCAAATCAACGCACATGGACTGGAAAATAGCGGAAAAACTGCTCGATAAATGGTACGAAGGGCGAACCGATCCCGATGAAGAGCGGCAATTGAAGGAACTCCTGCGAAATCCGGAGTTGCCCGAGGCTTTTGCCGCCGACAGGGATCTTATCCAGGCCCTTGACGAGGCATCCGAATTGTGTCTTGCCGATTCGGGCTTTGATGACAAAGTACTGGAATCCCTGGACAAGAATGAACGGACAGGTCCCGGGCACCCGCCACAGACCCAACCGACTCACCCGCCACAGACCCAACCGACGCACCCGTCACAGACCCGACCGATGCACCCGTCACAGACCCGACCGATACACCCGCTACAGACCCAACCGGCTCGACCGTTCCGGATGAGGCCTGCGCATCTGTTACGGACGAACCCCAGACCCCTGTTCCGGATGCTCTCCGCGGCAGCACTGGTGATTATCGCCCTTACTTTTTCAGCCATCTGGTTGTTGCAACCGTCCGATGACACGCCGCCCCCCATATCCTACACCGAAGAAGAGATCCGGCAGGCCGGCGAAGTTACCGAAGCCACGCTGTTCCTCGTTTCGGACTTGTTAAATACCGGAAGAAGCGAAATTGCCAGGGTTTCCGTGGTACCCAGAAATCTGGAAAAACTGGAATACCTGTCCGCGTTCAACCGGGCCATCCAACATCTTGAAATCATACCAAACCAAAACTTCCAACCATCAAACCGGAGAAACGAATCATGAAATACCATCTTCTCACCTTCGCGGCATTTATTGCGGCTTTTTCATTACTTCCGCTTCATGTTGCGGCACAAACCCGATCTATTGACCAAATGTTCGAAGCCTATTCCGCGGATGACCATTTCACCTACGTAAATATCAGCGGACAAATGCTGCAGCTGATATCCGGACAGAGTGATCTGCATCATCACAGGGATGAAGGCGGACCCGGGATCATCAGCAGATTGAACCGTATCCGCATCCTTACATCATCTGACCTGAGAGATGAAAGCGTCACAAAGGCATTTCGCGAACTGAAAGAAAACCTTGTACGCCAAGACTATGCGGAACTTATGGAGATTCGCGATTCCGGCAGCCATTTCCGCTTTCTCATAAAAGGTGAAGCCGATCTCGTCGAACAGCTGGTGCTGGTCGGGCATGACACAGACAACCATGTACTTATCAGCATTGAGGGAAGTCTGACACTGAGCGAACTGCGCCGGGTATCCGATATAGTTCCGGGACTTGAAGGGCTGAGAAGAATTGATGTGCCGAGAAACTGAAATTGTAAAACCGGGCATCTCAACATCCAGTATGGCGACATCCGGTTGCTAGTTTATTATGGCTTCAAGTGCCTCCCTGCCATCGCGGGCCTCAATTATTTGATAGGTAAAAAAGGCCCCTGCCGAAGCAGGGGCCTTTCGTGATTTGTCATACTGTTTCAGGTGTAAGGTTTTTCATCCGTCTGACTCATGATATCCTCGTTGTCATCCAGATAATTTTCCTTACTTACAGTTAGGTTCAGATACTATTTCATCAGCATCATTTTTTTGTTGATGCTCATATCTCCGACCTGCAAACGGTAGATATACGTGCCGCTGGTAAGTCTTGAAGCATCAAAATTCACATGATGACTACCAGCGGACCGGTTTTCTGAAATCAGAACGGCTACACGCTGACCCAGCATGTTGAAGACTTCCAGGTTCACGTGACCGGCTTCCGGCATCTCAAACGAAATGGTAGTTGCCGGATTGAAAGGATTGGGATAGTTCTGATTCAGTGACAACTGACGGGGCAGGTCATCCATGTCACTTGATGCCGTTACCTGGCTTGAAACAATCACAGGTGCACGATCGGAAGTCCGCCATATGAGAGATCCTTCCCGGTTAAGGTCATATTCCGTACCATCGGAAGCAACCAGTACAAAGCGAACATCTTCCAGTTCACTATCCAGACCCTGCCACGAGATGGTTATGTCACGAGCAACACCACTGGTTTTGAGCGGGGTATTCCTCTCCGACTCAAAGTCAAGGAATTTGGAATAGTACAAGTTACCCAGTGGGGTGGACTCTCCGACCAGCCCCGTGGAAAAACTGCCGGGTGGTGCCGGAGGCAGCGGAATATCGCGCAATTCCGGACCCATTTTCAGTGTTTGTGAAACATCACCATCGTTGATTACAAGAGCTAGTACGGGTGAAGAGGTTTCATCGGATTGCATGTCAAACCGCTTTTCCATCAACTCATCTGATTCCCATACATGTACAGGAAACGTGACGACCGCATCATGTTCCGAATTTACTCCAAACCAAACTCCCTTGAATGGGTCGAATTCTTCTGCGAGGACATAGGCACTGCCATCGTAGAGAAACGGTCCGGCAACCAGATTGGCATCTACGGCATCACTGAAGGAATAGGTGGTTTCATCGATTTCAATCAAAAGAGAATCGGTGTTTACGGGTATGACAAGCGGACTGCCAAGCATATCCCATCCGCTGGCGGCATTCACTTCGCTTCCGGTTTCAAGAAAAGCACCACCGGCGCTCAGAGTCTCGGCCGTACTTGCACCCAGCCAGTAACCGTTTCCTATTGCCATGGCTTCCTTTCGCTCAAATCCGAATCCGGTCCAGCCAAACAGGAATGTTCCCTCTGCCCGTTCGATTTCGGTCAGTCCGGGATTGGAAACGATATGCCAGCCGGCATCGAAAGCAGATGTCTGTGGCGCATCCGCGATCGCTATCGGATGATGCGATTCCGCTACGGTCTGATTCTGGGCCAGGTCTGTAGCGGTGACTCTGAATACAGCCTGCAGAGTATACGAAACACCGGCAGGTGTGAACTCGTAACTGTCGGCACTGCCGTCATCGGAGAAGATTTCGGTGTATGTCTCGCCGCCATCCACAGAAAATTCAATCTTCAGTTCGTCCATCCCACCATCGTCACTCACCGTCCAGGTAAGGGTGCGGGCGTCAGAGGCATTCCATATTTGCGGACCGCTGAAAATATCACTCAGGGAAAGATCTGGTGGGGTATTGTCCCCGATCTGGATCTCAAACTGGTAGAAGCTTTCCCCGTCGGATTCAAAAACAAACGAAAACTCCCCACTGGTCAGATCCACAACGACCACTTCGCCATCGTCATTTCGAACGATAATGGGATAGTCGAAGTCTTCGGGTCGGGTAAAGGTCACCGAAACCTCCCCTTCATCATCCGCATAGACATAGACATTCCAGGTGGCCGGTGTTTCGTTCAGATCAGCAAGAGCCCGGATATCATCGATATAGTTGGGTCCGAGGACATCATCCCACTCGGGATAGCTGAAGAAAGCTCTCACGGGATTCAGACCAGGCGGAGGCTCGGGCGTATCAAAATCATCCAGACCGTCTGACGCATTTTCGTGCATTCCCAACGAGGCATCGGCAAAAAAGTCGCCTTGTTCCGCTTTCAGAGAGACGGTCCAGCTTTCGGGATCATCGGGTTCGAGGTTAAAATAAATCGCATTTTTCAAGACAACATCGAGTCTTCCATTGCCATTCACATCATATATCCATCCCGTGACATTACCCCAGTTATCGGGTGCCACAGCAACTTCACTAAGAAAAGCCACATCGTTGAAATTACCCAGGCCATCATTGGATATGACCGCAAGGCCTTCCGAAGTACTTATGGCAAGCTCCAGTTTCCCATTATCGTTAAAATCACCAAACCCGGCAAAGCCTGTCCACGGCATGGGCAAAGATTTATGAACTTTTTCAAATTCAAAATCACCCTGATTAAACCACACGGCCAGGACTCTCTCCTGCTCTTCTGTTTCTTCATCTACTACGATTTGCAGTGTGGCAATATCAATCAGGCCATTGCCATTGAGATCACCGAATTTCGGAATGCTTCCCCCGGATTCCGGGACAGTGATCACATTGAATTCACCGGTGCCATTGATATTTTCAAACACGACAAATTCCGAGTGATATCCGATAAGGTCTTTATACCCGTTGTTATTCAGATCCACGGCCATTAATTGATGCCAGCGGACGTTCCCGGCAGGCGAAGCGATGGTGTGCGAATAGGCAAATTCGTAAACCCCCTCTGAATCCGGTCCCTCATTCAAATATACGAAGATGTTGCCACCGTTTTCGTACTGACCTACAACAATGTCATCTCTTCCGTTGTTGTTGATATCGAATGCAATTACACCATAGGGGGCAAAATTACCGGAGAAGTCCTCCGGAGCAGGTATTTCTATGGCCATGTCCCTCCAGTTACTACTGGATAAGCTGTTGAGCAGATACCTTAGTGTCCCCTGGCGAGTGTACACAAGATCTTTTTTGTATCCCTCGTTTTGAAAATCGGCAAACCGCGCGCTCGCCATATCAAATGAAATCCGAAGGTTTTCGGAATATTTTTGCTGCGCCGTATTCCAATGATAGGTCAGAAGATTCGCCGGACTAACCTGAATGGTCAGTGCCTCATTGATACCGTTGCCGGAAACATCGGCGAAATCGGTTGTAAAACCATGAGGAACGGGATATTCCTGCTGGAATACGGTGGAACGCGCAATGCGCTCGAACGAGATTTCCTGCGCCAGAGCTGTTCCTGTGAAAAGAAACCCCAGTAAAACAGTCTGTATTAGATGTTTGGTCATCTTTTTCATTTTTTAAAGGATTGATTGTTATTTGGTTGAGCGTAGTCGCTACCAGACAGGCAA
>SLHZ01000265.1 GCA_007135895.1 Balneolales bacterium
CAATGCAAAGAATCTCAATGCAAAGAATCAAAAGGATAGCGGTGTAAGAGCCTGGGTCTCATTAAAAAATATAAAAGCATCGTAACGCAAGGGTAGAACGGTCCGCACAAAGTTTTGTGATGCGTCCCTTTCGGGATGATATACGACTCCAACAGCGCGATTGCCCCGTGGCGTCATCAGAGGCTCATGCTCATCCGGGTGATCCATGAGCAGCAGCATCGGTGAAATGTTTGCTTCATTCATCAAGGCCTCGTAGCTGTCGGGACGTGCCGGAGGAGTGGTCATCCGCTCCATGGGCCCCTGCCAGCGTCTGCCGGCCAGAACATCACCCGTCCACGTTCCGAATCCCACCGCATATACCTCTTCCGGACCCAGCTTCTCACGCGCCAGCTGACCAATATTTACCATTCCGGCCTGCCTCATATCGGTGGCACGGGCATCTCCGATATGTGTATTGTGAGCCCAGACAATGGCTCGGGCATCTTCACCATAGAGCGCAAGCAGCTGCAATGCGGCATCAAAAAAATGATCCACACGATGATTCCAGGATTGCGGACCCTGTTCAAGATTCGCCCGGATATGGCGTTCTGCAAAAACAACGGACCGGGCACTCTGCCGGGCACCCGTATAACCCAATGAATCCTTTTCAGTATACCGGCCCCTGTTCTGCTCCAGCATATCACGCACCCTCTCCATTTCATCGCCGCAGTGTTCGTTGCTGCGTTGGACCATCCTCAGATAGGCAGTGAGATCATCAAATCTGCTGAAACACTGATAGTATGCCCGGGCTTGACGACTTTTCTCAGCATCATGGCGCTCCAGAAAACGGAGCACCTGTCTCATGGCTTCTTCATGGGCATAAATATCCATGCCATAAAAGCCGCTGCGCTCCTGCTCCGGAAGCTTCGCATTATGACGGTGCATCCATTTCACGAGCATGGCCACCTCTTCATTGGCCCACATCCACGCAGGCCAGCGATTAAAATGCGCCAGTATCTGTCGGTAGTCGCCGGCGCTTTCATCGGACTCATGCTTCACAAAACGGTTTACCTTCAATGCCAGTGGCCAGTCCCCTTCAACCAGTATGAAATCAAAGCCGTGCTCTTCAATGAGACGACGGCTGATTTTTTTCCGCCAGGTATAGTACTCCGACGTGCCATGAGAAGCCTCACCCAGTAAAACCAGTCGGCGACCTGCTGCACGTTTTATTAGCGGATCCAGATCCGATGCGGCCGACAGGGCCAGGGCATGCGAACGGATATGCATCACAATCTCCTCATCAGAGTGATCCATGCCGGTTGCCGGTGGTCCGAAATACGATAGCAACAACAGAATGCTCAAATGAACGTATATGTATATCAATACTTTATGCATGGCATCTTTTTTTTTGAACAATTTTCCTCCATGATACAAAAAACGGCATGATCTTGCCGGATAAAGTTAACCCTGTGAAATTCAATCGCATCAAAAAGAATAATTCTTTTTTTTAAACATTTATTTAAAAATCTTATCAACCATTGGTACAGGAACGTTTGCAAGTGTCCCATAAGGTGTCATGTAAACTGTTTTAATTTTTTCTTTTTTTTACAACTATTAGCTTTGTTGTTTTTTTTAAAAAAGATTTTGACAACATCTGCAGATATGCTATATTTGTATTGCGCTCAAGTAGCGTCTCTCTTGATGAATAGTTTAGGGCGGTACACCTGATACGTGTATCGCCCTATTTTTTTACAGGGGACAGGTCAAAAGGGATTAGGCCCGGCAGGGAGCAGGCTTTGTACAAAGGACAGGACAAAAGAGACCAGGCCCGGCAGGAAGCAGGCTTTGGCGGCCTCATCAAAATACCCGTCATTAAAAAATACCTGTCATTAAAAACGACAGTCTTTTTTTGAAACTTTCGGTGAACCGGTTCGTATAATGCCGGGACAAACCCTGTGAAATCAGACGTCAGGCGATGACAACCGGTCATAAAGCAATAGTATTCTTCCCTCTCTCGCAGTATCTTTTTTGGTAAACCGAAATAAAACCCTTGCTATGAGCACATTCGAGATACAAAAGAGAACCCTTTCCCAGGTAACCGTCATAGAGATTTTCGGAGAACTGGATGCCCACACCGCGCCCAAACTGGAAGAAGAGTTTCAGCAACTTATCCGGCAGAAAAACGTACAAATTATTGTGAACGGCTCTGGTCTGGAGTATATCTCCAGTGCCGGTCTGGGTGTATTCATGGCGTACATCGAGGATATCCGGTCACATGGGGGCGATATTAAGATCTCCAACCTTAAACCCAAAGTATACAACGTTTTTGATCTGCTTGGCTTTCCAACCCTCTATGACATCCTTGATACCGAAAATGATGCACTGGAACAATTTCAGGATAATACCTGACAGGTTGAATCTCATTATTGAATAGACTTGTAACTTTTTTTTCAGACTTGTGCCGACGAAAATCGTGACAACCCTGACGGAACATACTTCCCGCTTTCGCGCCTCAACCGATGCACTCGGAGAGATCCGGAAATTTGTTTCCGGTCAGGCACGGCAATACGGTTTTGGCGAAGAAGATATTGACGACATCCGCCTTGCCGTGGATGAGGCCTGCACCAATATCATCAAGCATGCCTATGAATGGAGAGACGACAAGTATATCTATATCAGGATTGCCATGCATAACAACGAGATGCTTGTTTCAATCTACGATAATGGCAAGTCTTTTGATGCTGGCCGCTATTCGGTACCCGCCTTGCAGGATCAACTCGACCAGAAAAAAAGAGGCGGATACGGAATCTATCTGATTCGTAAATTGATGGACAAGGTGGAGTATCGAAAACAAAGATCCCGCAATGAAATCCGCATGACCAAAAAACGTTGATTCCACGTGGCTGTGACCGAAAAACGAGCGTCTGACCAGAAACAGGCCTCGCCAGACATACCCCGGGAGGAGAAAAAAAGCCGGTTTGATCTGCGCGCTCTGCTCGAAACGAGCAGGCTTCTGATTGACTCGCACGATGCCGGTTTTATCCTCAACAATCTTTTACTCATTTCCATGGGTAAGATCATGGCCAGCCGGGCCGCCATTCTCTGGTTCCACCCGGTCAGGAATGAACACACGGTTCTCATGAAAAAGGGTCCCTTTAAAACAGAAACGACTCTGCGCATCACCCGAAAACCGTTCAAAAACCGAAATACCGTCTTCTGCGACGAGTTTGAAGAGCTCAGGCCGCTTTGTGATCAGGGTATCTCTCTCCTGGTTACGCTCAAAAGCAGCGAACGCCACCTGGGGTTTCTGGCACTTGGGCCCAAGGCAGGTGGAAAACCGGTATCCCCGGAGGAGATCGAAATCCTGGAGAGTTTTGCCTTCATGTCCGGCATTGCCATTGCCAACTCGGAGCTGGTCGGTGAACTCAAGAAAACAAACCGGCGTCTCGACTACAAAGTCCAGGAACTCTATACCCTTTTTGATCTCAGCAAAGAGTTTAATGCCAGTGTGGATCGGGATCAGATAACACGGCTTTTCAAGTTCACCCTGCTTGGCCAGCTTTTTGTCCGGCGTTTTTTTCTGATCCTGAACCGGCCGGACAAACCGATGCTGGTCAGCTGGAATGGCTTGGGGCGTGTGCTGAATGAACAGGAGATGAGGGACCTGTTTACTCTGGAAAAAGATATCATCATGATTGACGACCGGGTACGCTCAAAACTGCCCTTCCTCGCTGAAATGCAGATTCACCTTCTTCTGAAGCTGCACAATGATGGCGGGGACCCTGCCATCATCGGCCTGGGAAAACGTGCCAACGGGTTGGATTTCGAGCAAACCGATTTCAACTTCCTGATATCCATCGGCAACCTGGCACTCATGTCCATCCAGAAAACCTATCTGCTGGAAGACCGGATTGAGAAGGAGCGACTTGAAGAGGAGCTGCATATTGCCCGTACCATACAGCAAAAGCTCCTGCCCGACAATGTGCCGGATGTCAAAGGTCTGGATGTGGCCGCTAAAAACGTGCCATCCTATCAGGTGGGAGGCGATTATTATGATCTGATCCGGGACGAAAGAGGCGCATTGACCATGGCCATTGCCGATGTGACGGGCAAAGGGGTTCCCGCATCACTGTTAATGGCCAACCTGCAATCCGTGCTTCATGTCCTGCATCCTTTTGACATAGGGATGGAAGAAGCCACCGGACAGATCAATGCCCTGATTTATCAGAACACACCCAGCGACAAGTTTATCAGCTTTTTCTGGGGCCGCTACAACCCGGACAATGGAGTGTTGGAATATGTCAATGCCGGCCATAATCCTCCGCTTCTCATACCCGGCCGGGGTAATCCCCAATTGTTGACAGAAGGCGGGGTACTTTTGGGTGCCATGCCCACTCTGATGCCCTATAAAACCGGTACCGTCAGATTGAAGCCGGGTGACATACTGGTACTTTACACGGACGGTATTACCGAAGCCATGAATCAAAGCGGGGAAGAGTACGACGAAACGCGCCTGCTTGAATTTGTCAGCGAAAACAGGGAACTTGAACCAGAGGCTTTGATAGAGGGCATCATATCGGACGTGAAATCTTTCTCATCGGATAACATTGGCGACGACCTGACGATGATCATCTGTAAAAAAGCCTGACTCTCCCTTTACAGAAACCGTTTCATACCGACCTTTCACACAAGCCTATCTTGCGCTGATTTCGGAATAATGGTTTTCATCGTCCTCAAACCGTTTTTCCTGATTCGAGGCCAGTTCGGCAATGGCATGAAAACGGCCATAGCGATCCATGATATCCTGGACGTAATTCACGGTTTCGATACCCCGCTTGAAACCGTAGCGGGCGTGCTGGTAGTATTTCCGGTGCATGAGCCGAAGCAGGGCATCTGCCACATGCTCCCATTCATCCGGATCGTTGCCAAGCTGAGCCGCCAGGGCACGGGCATCGGCAATGTGCCCCATCCCCACATTATAGGTCGCCAGTGCCAGTGCATGCCGGTTCAATGAGTCCAAATGGGCATATCGGTCCAGATGCTTCACCAAGTAGCGTATCCCTTCCCGGATGTTGATTTCCGGATCATAGAGTAGCGCTTCATCTTCAACCTGGGAAAACCGGGGGATAATCTGCATCAGACCTACGGCGCCTGCCCAGCTTCGGGCATTGGGATTGAAACGGGATTCCTGCGCCATCACAGCCAATACCAGTTTCCAGTCAATACCGGCATCCTGTGCTATGTTTCGGACCATATCATCATATGGGGATATATAGCCCGAATGTATCATGTTGAAATCGCGGCTCTGGAGTCGGCCTACCTGGTGTTCATCCTCAAAGTAACGCCGCAACAGAATATTCAAAAAAGCGGAACGCAGGACCCTGCCGTCGGATTCTCTGATACGGAAATGTGAATCAAGATACTGGTCCATTTTCTGCTTCAGCACCGGCGCATTTCTTCGCACCGCCCAGGCAATTGTGTCCCGCTCGGATATAACCATGGCATCCATTACCCCGTCGATATAATTGGAAGCCACCCGGAAGATATTCTCATCGGCCACCGTGGCCTCTATCCGACCGCGGGAAACCTCAAGGATCAACGCTTCGGTGTTCCAGTCTTCTCCGACTGTGTTGATTGAGACACCGGCACCTTCTCTGTTGAGTTCCAGCAGCGATTGGTAATAGGAGGAATTGCGGCGAACCGTAACATTGAGCCCTTGCAGGTCTGACAAATCAGCCAATGAACCGGCATAGTTAGGCCGGACCAGAACCTGGTTTACAAAATTATAGGGGCGGGTAAAATCGACATGCCTCTTCCTCTGCTCCGTTACAGCATAGTTGTCTGCGATCAGGTCACCTTTCCCGCTATTAAGCAACGCGATGGGATCATCATCCTCCCGCAGCAGTACCACCTCAACCTTGAGACCATGTTCTTCCGCAAAACGAGATACCAGTTCAAATTCGAAACCGCGATCCATACCCCTGTGCAGGAAGTAGGAGCTGGAATTGTAGCGTGTTATCATGCGAATGGTTCCCCGCTCCACCATCTGGTCAAAGTCCATTATGACAGGGTCGCGATAATCGACGCTTGAATCATCGGAAAAATTGCACGATACCAGGACAAAAGCGAGAAAAAGAATAAGCAGACGCAGCGGAGCCGGCCTGCCGGAATAATATTTATGCGAACGTCTCATATGAAACGGACAGGCTATCCGGCACCACTTTTCTGTCCTGAAATTATTGCCAGTAATTAAACCCGTTTTAGAAGCATGGTCACTGTATGTGACCGGATACCTCAATTTTTTCCGGATAGCAGATTGAACAACCCAAAAATACGACTTTTCGTTTAACCGGTCCGTTAATTGTTTTTAACAAGTGTTTTCCGTCAATGGGGATCGATAGCAGCCAAGCGACACTCATACAACCCGCCCCCCTGCAAATACACACCAGAAATACACCTCGGAAACATACTCCGGAGATATGTCACGGGTAGTTATATACCTTTACATTACGGTTTGTTCCATCGTGCGGACCATGCCATGATTACCCCTGCCAGAACCACAGCCATGGCCAAAAAGGTCAGCGTCGGAGGTATTTCTGTGAACAGCAGCCAGGCCAGTATGGTGGCGAAAGCCGGTTCGGCCAGAATGAGGGTAGCCAGCATGGTTGGCGCCACATATTTCACCGCATAGTTCATCGACCCGTGCCCGATGACCTGGGGTCCGGCCGCCATGGCCACAGCGGCAATAAAAGGCACCGCTCCAACCTGGAAGCTGCTGCCGGCCAGCAAGGCGATCAGCAGGCAGGTAACTCCCGTAAATCCATATACCCGGAAAACGTAATTCAGCCAGTCCGATTTCTGACGCAGTCTTTGACTGATCAGAAAATAGATCGCAAACAAGAAAGCCGCCACCACTGCATAAAGATCTCCAATCAGTGCATGATCGAATTCATTCTGAAAACCCGCATCGGAATACCCGAGAAGTACGGATCCGGAAAAAGCGACAAAAACACCGGTCCAGACCAGTGGTGGAAATACCCGCCGGAAAAAACCTGCTTCAATTAAAATAAGAATGATCGGATGAATGGTGACCAGGACAGAGGCTGATGCAATGGAAGTATTCTGAACAGCCATTATCCAGAATATCAGATGAAGTCCCAGGGTCATACCCGCGATCGCGGCCACCAAGGTGTCCCTCCGGTCGTAAGCCCCGCCGGTAGTTCTTCCACGGAAATACTGGAACAGCCAGAAGGGAAGGATTATCAATGCGGCCGAAACCGTCCGTATGGCAGCAAAGGCCAGCGGGTCGGTGTCACCGGCCGTTCTGACAAGGATGGGAGCAAAGGCAAAGGTTACCATGCCCAGTCCCAGCAAAATAACAATACGGGGACGGTTACCGTCCGCAGCCCTGGAAACAATGGAGTGTCCGGCCCGAACAACCTTTTTTTCTTCAGGTCCGGAAGCCGCAATATTGGAACGGGCTGATGAAAAGTGAGCTTCGTCAGGATTCGGCATGAAGAAAATTATCGGATCCGGTCCATGGAGCGAACCAGGTCTTCATCTTTCCGGATAAATACCACGGCCAGGTATTGCAAAACAACAGCCAGCAGCGGCAACAGCAGAGCCAGTGCTTCCGGGAGCAGATGGGACCCCAGGCGTCCTGCCGTAAAGAATACCGCGACAATAGCCCCGATTGCAATCATTTGAAACAGAAGGGCTCGCCATACCCAGTGGATCTGACGGGACCGGTCATGATAGAGGAAAATGGCATAGACACTCAAAGCTGCGGAGAAAAACAGAGCCGCTATGAGACCATTGCTCAGCCAGCCGCTTGGATCCTGCATGGCATGGGTAAACATGGGGGTGAAGTAAAAGCCGGCATTGACCGGTAAAACCAGAAAAAGAAGAAGAGTCTGAATTCGCTGTATCACGGCAGAAAAAAATGACAGGATATTGGTGTATATTTTTGGCTGTTAAAAATACAAATTTTCGATATCATACGCTCACTTCATACTCAGAATCTTGGCGGGGAAGAAACTTGGCGGGGACCCAGCTGACTGTTTATACCTCTCCTGAACTCTGCCTCAACGGGGTCAAACACCTGACCGGAACGTAATGAAAAAGCGAAATACCGCCGAATTGCTGTTAATGTTGCTTGTCCTGGTATGGTCCCTCAACTTCTCGGTGATTAAATACAGCCTGGAGGAGATTGATCCTCACTCCTTCAATGCCATCCGTTTTGCGCTGGCCATCCTGTTCATGTGGGGGGCCGTGTGGTACCGGAAGCTGAATGTCAGGATCAGGCGGCGGGACCTGGGCAAGGTATTTCTGCTTGGGATGCTGGGAACATTGCTCTATCAGCTTCTTTTCATCATCGGCATCAATCGCACCAATGCTTCCAATGCCGCCGTGATGCTGGGCCTCATACCGGTCTGGATTGCCATTTTTTCTCATTTTTTTTCAGACGAAAAAATGTATCGCCTTCAGGTCATAGGTGTTATTCTCGCTTTTACCGGAGTGCTGCTGATCATGGCGGGTGGCGAACAGGGCCTGTCATTTCATTCCAAGTCCCTGATTGGTGACCTGATTGTTGTTATCTCGGCCATGGTGTTTGGGGCCTATACCATCATGTCCCGCTCCATGCTTGGCAGCTATTCTCCCCTGACCCTTGCCACCGCGGTGGTTACGACCGGGGGTTTTCTACTCATAATACTGGCTGTTCCTGACCTGCTGGCACTGGATTTCCGGTCTGTTTCACCGGCTGCATGGGGCGGGGTCGCTTTCAGCGGCATTTTTGCCATCGGACTGGCGTTTCTGGTCTGGAACCTCAATTTGAAAAACATCGGCGCCATCCGTACCGGCACGTACCAGAACATGGTTCCCGTGCTCGGGGTGTTCTTCGGGGTCATTTTTCTGGGTGAAAAACTGCATTATTTACAGTATATTGGAGCTTTGTCAACGATTGGAGGAATCATCCTGACACGTTCCGCCGGAATACGGAGAACATAGTCATATATCGATCAGTATTTTCTCTCTGACTCATTTTTTCATTCCCGTTATCATGGCACACTCACAAGTATCCAAATTCCCTGTCGCTTTTATTCTCTTATTCTTTTGCATGGCTATATCCCAGGGTCTTCAAAACGACCTGATGGCACAGTCTGCCCAAGAGCAGCGCAGAGCTTTTTCCATTCCGGCCAGCCACGATACCGATCAGCTTTTGCTGGTCGATGAATTGGGTTTGGAGCTTGCCAGAATGCGTTTCTTTGAGTCGGTTCTTGACATGACAACCTACCGGCTGGATACCGGAGACCTCCTTGGTCTTGTCCTGGAAGGAAATGTAACAGGCACCCTGAGAGGCCTGCGGGTCAATAGCCAGGGCACGCTTCTAATACCACAGGCAGGCCTGGTCGAAGTGTCCGGTATTCTGTTTTCCGAAGCGGAAAAAAAAATCCAGGATGTCATCAGCCGTGTCTATCCCGACACACATGTCCGACTGGTCCTGGAACATCCACGAACCATTCAGGTTCATGTCGTTGGGAATATTCCCTACGCCGGACCTC
>SLHZ01000251.1 GCA_007135895.1 Balneolales bacterium
AATTTTTGGCATTGGGATTGTCAGTATAATGGCAATGCAACAAACCAAGTTTAACACCTCAAGTATAACGTGCAAGATTACAGCATCATGAAAAAAAAATCCGTAGCAATTATTGGAACCGTCGGTGTTCCTGCCAGTTATGGCGGCTTTGAAACCCTGGCAGAACATCTTGTTGAAAACCTCAATAAAGAGTACGAACTCCATGTGTATTGCTCAGGGAAAAAATATCCCAAAGAGCAGCGCAGAAAGACCTATAAAAACACCCGCCTGCATTATATTCCACTGGAGGCAAACGGTATCCAGAGTATTCCCTACGACTCCTGGGCCATCCTTCATGCCCTGTTTTATGCCGATGTGCTGCTGATTCTCGGTGTTCCCGGAGCATGGCTTTTGCCCTTCGTAAAACTTCTCACCAGGAAGAAAATCATCATATCCATCGACGGTATTGAGTGGAAGCGCAATAAATGGAACATGCTCGCCAAATGGTATCTGTTCTGGGCAGAAGGACTGGCCGTCAGATATTCCCATATCGATATTTCCGATAATGAGGCCATCCAGGACTATACCGCCCTGCGCTATGGCTCGCTGAGCCGCATTATTGAATACGGCGCCGATCATACCATCCGGACAGACCACCCGGACGGTCCTTCAGAGTACTCTTTCATGGCCCATCCCTATGCGTTCAGCGTGTGCCGTATCGAACCCGAAAACAACGTGCATATCGTCCTGGAAGCTTTCTCCTCCATGCCCGGCTACCGGCTGGTGATGGTGGGAAACTGGGATAACAGCACATATAGCGCTAAACTGAAGGAAACTTACTCGGCCTATCCGAACATTACCATCCTGGACCCAATTTATGACCAGCGCAAGCTGGATCGGATACGGTCAAATGCCCTGGTTTACATTCACGGACACTCAGCCGGCGGCACAAACCCTTCTCTCGTAGAAGCCATGTACCTCGACTTGCCGGTTGTCACATTCGGCGTCTCCTACAACCGCGTGACTACGGAGGGAAAAGCGCTCTACTTCAGGAACGAGCAGGAGCTCAAGGAGATCATTGCCACCACCAGCCTCAGTGACATGAAAAAACTGGGGAAAGCCATGGGCGAGATCGCAAAACGCCGGTACACATGGAAACTGATCGCCCGGAAATATCACATGCTGGTACAGGAAGCCCTTGTCGCGCAGGTAAAACCCTCCGTTTCAGCCTCCTGTGAAGAAATTTCCTATGACGAACTGCTCACTTTGGGACTTTCTCACCTCAAAAACACCGATGGCTTTTACACCCAACGATAATACCATACAACCATGTCACTGACAAACTTGCTTGCCACCCCCGCCATATCACTGGCCATCGTACTGATCATAATGCCCTATATCAGGAAAATTGCGATAAAAACCAATCTGGTTGACAAACCCGATCAGCGCAAAAAACACTCCGGTCAGGTACCGCTGACCGGAGGCCTGGCCATCTACTTTGCCATGATGGCCACCCTTCTGGTAACCAGCCCCTCATGGGAAGGGCTATCAGAAATCCGGATACTGCTTATCGCCGCCGGCATCCTTCTGATTACCGGATGGATCGATGACAAAACAGAGCTGCGGGCTTCGGTGAAATTCACCATTCAAATCATGCTCGCCTACTATGCCTTTTTGAACGGAATCCGGATTGAATCATTTTTTGGCATTCTGGGGATCCACCAGATTCCCGTCATACTGCAGTATGCCATTACACTGGTTGTGATAACCGGGGTGGTGAACGCTTTCAATCTGATGGACGGTATTGACGGACTGGCCGCCGGACTGGCCCTTGTTTCTTTTGCATTGTTTGGATGGCTGGCATTCCTGACCGGGCAGACCATGCTTCTCTTCCTGTTTCTTGCTCTTGCAGGGGGCCTTGCCGGATTCATGCGGTTCAATTTCAGCAGGGATAAAAAGGTGTTCATGGGAGACGCCGGCTCACTTTTTATAGGCTTCATCATGGTGGCATCCGCCATTATGCTCCTGCAGTCGGCTCAGGGAACGGCCAATGTCAAACTGGTTCTCTCTGTTATCGTCGGAATACTTGCACTGCCGGTTCTGGATTCACTGCGCGTATACCGCCGGAGAGCCAAAGAAGGATTCAGTCCGCTCCGCGCCGACCGCACCCATTTCCATCATCTGGTATTGCACCTGGGTATTCAGTCACAGCATGCGGCCCTTTTCACCATCTCGGTATCCATCCTGATGATCGGACTGGGTGTTGCCATTGGCACCCTGACCAGCATCACTCTGATGATTCTTTCCATCTTCACGGCATTTATCATCATCTCATCCCTCCTGAGTCTCAACAATAAAGTCACAACCTGGAAAGAATTGGTGAATGAAATGGAGCATAAACAGAACGTTGCCAAATCACCAGCCTTGCAGAACAATTCCTGAGATCTGCCGAAACGCAGAAAATATAATCATGCACATCCATGCGCCGGATAGAAGCCAATTACGGACTCCATTGATAAAAAGAGACACGGTTCTTTGATATACCTGTTTTTATTCCCTGCTGAATTGCGGGGAACTCTGCAGGGAGCACAGGCGTTTCATGTTCTTGAAAACAAAGGAAAGTAAATACGGCATCTCTGTCTCACCGGCAGATTCAGCAGGTAATATCCAGGTCGTGCAGAGTGCAGATCCTGTCCTTTGCCGGGGTCGAAAAGCGGGACGAAAACCCTCTACGCCTCATTACATACTGTATATCATCATAACCGTAAAGATTCACCAAACATATGAAGGAAACAATGAAATCCAGGCTTACCATTTTCATTTTCGCTTTCACCTTTTTCGCTACCGGTATTTCAGCGCAAACACTGGTTGAAGATGATCAGGGGCGTATCCAGATCAAGCAGGAATCGACCCTGGAAGTAACACCCCTCCAGCAAATGCTCTCATCGAAACAGATAACAAGTTTCGAGACAAGAAGCGCGATCGGAGAAATCTGGGAAAGAACTGCATGGGATGACCCGCAGATGAATTTTTCTCCGGGCGGCACTTTTGTACCGGCAGGTGATCTCACAGGAGACGGCAACATCGACTTTTTCCGAACCTACTTTAACGTTTCCGATGACCGGGATCCCAGCGGAGAAACCTTTACGTCTAAAACCCTGGTCTTTTTTGGTGATGACCCCGGAACCGATTATGACCTCATAGTCTATCGTGCCCTCATGCCCGCCGGAGACATCAACAAGGATGGCAAATCAAATCTGCTGGGCCTCAACCCGGATACCGGAGAGTGGGAGATATTCCTGTTTGACGGAACCGCCTACACAACCGAGCCGCTGGGTGTGGCATACATGAACGATTTCATTACCCACAAGACGGAAGTGATTTTTGGACACGACATCAACAACAGCGGCGCCGAAGATCTGATTTTCAACCAGGGGTACAATATCTACGTTCTCTTTGGCGGTGAATCCGGCGAACGTGACATTATGGCTCAGAATATCCTTACCCTCAAACCTGATGAGTTTCCCGAAGCCTCGGCAATGGCTCCCGTTCTCAAAGATTTCTTTGAACACAACGGAAGCTGGCACCTGGCCATGCGATCACCTTTGAACTGGAGCTTTACGGACAGGATTGCTCTTTTTGCCGTATTCAACAGTGATGACAACCTATTTGAATTGGCCGATCATATGGTATTCGATCCGGGTCAACGACTTGGAAACAACGGCCTGCTCCGTGCAGTGACTCTTAACGAAGGCGATACACTGAAACATCTGATGTGGTCCTATCCGTTAACCGGTTCGACCATCATCTATCCTCCTTCCGAAGTTGAAGGTGAGATTTTCAGCCGGAACGCCATCACCTTGCACGACAGTTTCATGAGACCCATGGGCGATCTTACCGGCAACGGCTACGACCTCTTTGCCGGATTCATCGGAGCCGTGCCGCACATTCTGGCGTCTGAAACGGACCCGGCCGATGGCATCCGGGTGATGACACCCATCAGTGATGATACACTGTTTGTCCCGCAACTTGGCTCTCCCGGCCCCATCCTTCCCCGCTACTATGGCTATGCCTCCGGTAATGGAAGGGACGATTATTACCTGATCGTCAACTCCGAGGACTCCTTCGGCCAGATTCGTGTCTCCGGCGCGCCGGACAACACGTTCACCTCCAGCCTCTATCTCTACAGCCGGGAAGATTTCAGCCGGAGAGTTGCCCATGATATCTTTGGCCTGGGTGACATCACCGGTAATGGTTTCGATGATTTCCTGGTTTATTATATAAATGGATTTCTTGATAACGAAATGGCTTTCCATGAGGGTGGCGCCGGCTGGCAGACCCCTGCCAAAACCTGGCAGCTTCAGCCCGGACAAGATGTCCAGTCTGCCCTGGGTGGCAATTTCACCGATCAAAACCGTCGGGACCTGGTGATTTTCACCAATCTGTTTGACCCCACCGTCAATTTCAGGTCAGGAGAAGTCTGGATGTTCGAGGGTGGCGGCATACCGGCCGATGATCCCTTCTGGAAGATCGATGGTGAAACTTTCCGACCGGGCAGCCAGATCAGTGGTCTCATTGGCACCATTGCCAACGCCGGTGACATCAACAACTCCGGCTATCATGACCTTCTGGTCGGCGCGCCTTTTCAGGGTGATGCCGACGGCTCTATACCCGTGGGTGTCTATTTCGGCCGGCAGGATCTGCCGCAAAGCAGTCCGGACGCGTGGATCGATTTTGACAATCCCGGCGGCTTCGGAATAGGCAGCATTATCCAGTCGGTGGGCGATGTCAATGGTGACGGTATCGACGACTTCATCGTCGGAAACATGCAGGAAGGTTGGCAGGAAGACTTTATGAATTACGGCCAGCAAGGCGGTGGACGCATCCATGTGTTCTTCGGCCGGGAGGCCATTGTCGGCGGACCGGATTTCTCTTCACCCGCCTTCACTCTGGCTCCTGACACTCTGAGCCTGCTCGATGGAAACCAGATGACCTATTTTGCTTTCAGTGAAGTAGGCTTTGGCGACTTCAATGGCAGTGGCCATACCGACCTGGCGACTATACCCTTCTGGTTCCGCAATGCGGCCAATCTTCAGGAAGGCCGACCCGGATTACATGTCTTCCATGGCGATAACTTCAGCGGTCAGCCGGATCAGCTAATCGGTCTGAAGCATGATCTCTTCAATCCGTTATGGCCGATGGACTACACTTATACCGCCTTTATGGGACGCACGCCCATAGCCGGTGTACCCGATATCACGGGCAACGGCGCCGATGAGCTGCTGATTATCGGATCATCGGGTCAGACAAACGCCTTCCTGTTCTTCGGAGGCGAAAGCCTCGGTGAAACGGATGGCATCCTGTTCGAAGCACCCAATCAGAGCCTGACCATGGGCTCACCGGGCAACTTCATCAACCGGCAGTACCGTGCCGCCATCGGGGACTTCAACGGAGACGGATCACTCAACTTCCTCACCGTGCAACGCGGTGAAATGCGTTTCCAGGATACCCCGGTATACCTCTTCGAACTCGGTGAAACGGCAACCTCGAGCGAGCTGGTCAGCACCCTGCCCGACGCATTCATGCTCGAGCAGAACTACCCCAACCCGTTCAACCCCACCACCGTGATCCGCTACCAGCTTCCGGTACAGTCCGATGTACGCATCGAAGTATTTGACATACTCGGGCGCAGGGTAGCCACATTGGTGAACGAAACCATGGAGGCCGGAACACACCAAGTAACGTTCGACGGTTCCAGGCTGGCCAGCGGGATCTACCACTACCGGCTCACCGCCGGCGACTTTGCTCAGACCCGAAGATTCACATTGATTAAATAAGGGAACTTTTCCGGTAGGCCTTGCTGAATGCACCGGTTACCCAAGTGCTTTAAAGGCGTTAACCATGTTCTTTTAAAAGGCCCGTTTCCATTCAAAGGGTTCTGTACTACTTCAGTGCAGAACCCTTTTTTATGGTTTTACTACAAATGCCGATCCAGTCATGACTCAACCGATTTTGGTCATACCTCAACCGACTCGGTCTTACTTCATGTACTGATTCTGTCATGCTTCATCTACCGAGCCGGGCTTGCATCATGTACACCAATCCAGCCTTGCCTGTTTGAATCAGCCCTACTTCATATATCGACCCAGCCATTCCAGCTGGCGCTCGGCGGCATCTATAAGAAACTTGGGCTCCCGTATGCCGTGAGGCTGCCTGGGATAGGTCACCAGTTTCGTTTCCACCCCCATACGCTCCAGGGCAATGAAAAGCTCGCGCCCCTGTGATGGCGGGACACGGACATCCTGTTCCGGATGCAGGATAAGGGTAGGCGTTGTGATATTTTCCACATTGAAAATAGCCGAGTGGCGCTTGAATCGCTCGTAGTTCTCCCAGTAGTCTCCTTCGAAATAGTCGGGAAGGAAACTCGGTATATCTGCCGTCCCCACAAAACTGATCAGATTGGTCACGCCCGCACCAACCATGGACGTCCGGAACCGGTCAGTCCGGGTAATGGCAAAGGATGACATGTACCCGCCGTAAGACCAGCCCATGATGGCCTGCCTGTCCGGATCCACCATCCCCCGCTCAATCAGCAGATCCAGTCCGGCCTTCATGTCCGCGAGATCGCCGAATCCCCAGTCGGAGACATTGGAAAACCGGAAGTCTCTTCCGTAACCGCCGGAGCCGCGGAAATTGGGCCGGAGGATGAAGTAACCCTCAGCAGCAAATTTCTGCAACGGGTAAACACCCGGTGTCGCCACATAGCTTTCCCCGAATACCCCGGTCGGACCTCCATGCACGTGAAGCAGTACAGGATATTTCTGTCCCTCGCGGTAATTCAGCGGATAGATGAGTACCGATTCGATGGTCTTGCCATCAAACGATTCGTAGGAAATGACCTCCGCCCTGGCGATTTCCGTCTGCTCATAGCCTTCATTGATATTGGTAAGCCGCACGGGCTCGAAGGTATCCATGCCCGAAACAATGATATCCGGTGCCATCGCAAAGTCCTGATGCACCGCGGCCAACCGGGATCCGTCGGCGGTCAGCGAAAGACCGGTAAACATGCCGGCGCCCAGTGTGATCTGACGGTACGGACCGCCGTCAGCAGGCAGGGCAAAAAGATCCCGTGATGTCTTGTTTTGCTCTATATAGTAGAGTAAGGTGCCATCGGCGGACCACTTCATGATCGTCGGCCGGCTGTCGTGGGTCTTCCCAAGCACCTTCATGGTGCCGTCCTGCAGGTTCCTGACCATGACGGCATCCTGCCTGGGCCAGCGGGGATCGCCCCTGTCGGTGACAAAGGCCAGACGGGTGCCATCCGGCGAAAACAGAGGATCGGCATCCTTGCCGCCCTGATCAATCAGCAGATCAACAGCTCCGCTGTCGGAGGGAACGGTCGAAATAGCGGTCTGTGGCCAGTATTCCGTACCCGGTCGGGGCTGATGGTCGAACGCAATGGTCTGGTCATCCGGGGACCAGTCGAAATTGCCAACATGAAAATCGCCTGCAGTAAGACGCTGAATTTCCGCCGAATGCCTATCGCCCGTATTCAAACTCGCCACATAGAGGTGCGCGTAGCTGAGGTCTTCGCCCTCGACATTTACATCACGCCGCTCCCTGCGACGCTTTTTCATTTCCTCCGAGAGGGGATCCACCATGGTAAAAGCAATGCGGTCACCCTTGTTCGACCACTTGTACCGGCCCACGCTTCCTTCGGCACGGGTGACCTGCCAGGCCTCGCCACCGCTGGGATCAATCATCCAGATCTGATTCCCGTCCCCACCACGTGCCGACCGGAAACTGAGATACCGTCCGTCGGGCGACCAATGCGGGTCCGTGGCGGATTCTTCTCCGCGGGTAAGCTGGAACTGACGCGAACCGTCGGATGTCAACAGGTGAATATGGGTTAGATAATCGCTCTTCTCCCCTTCCATGCGAGACTCGGAAATGGTGAAGGCGATCCGGGATCCGTCGGGGGATATCGCCGTACCCCCCACCCTCTTGAACTTCTCCACCATGTACTGCGGCGACCAGAGCTCTTCCCCCCTGTTTCCATGCGGATCGTTTTCGGCGGTTGCCGCCATGGGTGCGTGGCATCCGGCAAGGATGAGGAACAAAAAGAACACGGATAAAAACAATGATTGTAACAGGTTTTTTTTCATAGTTATGACCGTTTTTTTTATGACATCTAATTATTTACAACAATGCGGTTCCTTTTCAAGATAAGCAAATATGCGGTTAATGAGCCAACTGTTGGCTTCGGGCGGAAAAACTCATGAACCTCCGGACCGTCAAACTGTAAAGAGTCGGTTCCACAAAAGGCAACCGACTCAAAATCACCGCCCGCACAAATACTTAGCACATTCAGATTGATAGAATTATTACAATTTAAGTTGCGGTCAATTTCGGACAAACAGCCATTTGACAGAATGGCACAAACCTAAAGTAACTTAGCCCAATACTCCAGGTTTGCTTTGTTGCCGGATGGTAACAGTAATCGTAGAGTACCGATTGTTAGAGCATTTAATTGAGTATTTAACGCATCCTGAGAATATCAAGATGAAGAAATTTTTCATCTCTAATTATGTGGATGATGTAGACCCGGCTATTTTCTTCTCTGTAAAAAATCTGGCAAGGTGAAACCAATAACCTGCGATAAATGGACTCTTCCAGATCTTCTACAGGTTTCCTGATTTTGGATGTTCGCTCAGTTTAACGACACGTTTGAAAACGTTGCGAACAAGACTCTTGGCAGCATTCGGATTGTCCAGTGAGATGTAATCAGCAATTTCATCGAGTTCTTGAAGTGCCGGTTCCGTCCAGATTATTTGAGCCATCGACTCATTTTCTTTTGGGCCTCTTCATGTGTCACTACGCGATCTTCAAGTATAGATTTTTCGCCTCTCGCAAGACCTTCAAGGAGTTTCAGCCTTCGAAGTAAGTTTTCAAATGAATCAACATCAACGAGATAAGCAGATGGCTTACCATGCTCTGTGATCAAGACAGGCTCCTTCTCCCGGTGGAGTTCGCCCAGAATCTTTGTGGCTTGACGTTTCAGTGTGGTAACAAGTTCTGTTTTCATAGTATCACTAAAGTATCACTTCAAGTGACTTATTTCAAGCATGGTTTTTAAATGCTCTAACGGCCAAAATTTTTGCGGCGCGGCTAATTTGTTGAATATTAGCAATGAAACGCAAACGCGTCCGCTTGATTTGATAGCCGCGCGAATGATTTCACCAAGTATTTCCAGGGCAAGTTGAGGATCCAGGTTATACCCGTTTGGTTTGGTAATGACAGAGAGGAATTCAGCCAAGTTTTTCGAAGTAGTAAGAAGATGTTTGCCAGTAGATTCAATGACTTTGCGAGCTCTATTAAAGAATTGAGAATCCTCGTCGATTGAATAAACAAGAATATTTGTATCTAAAAGCAGCCTACTCA
>SLHZ01000285.1 GCA_007135895.1 Balneolales bacterium
CTGCTCAGTGGCTGACCGGAAAGTTGCCATGGGGGGCGATTCACCCAGCAGCCGGACCCAGGTATTCATAGCATGGAAAGTGATGATTCCTTTCAGTTCATCACCGGAGGGCAGTTTTTCGTTGATGCGGAGGTCCAGGCTGGAAAAACCCGCACTGCCGTGGGCTTCCACCGCGCTGTACCTCAGGGAATTTTCGCCGATCATGACCCCGGGCATGTCCTCGTCGAACCGGCAGGCATCGGGCGGGTATTCGCTCAGTGAATAAAATATCGGCTTGCCCTTTTCGTAAACGGAGATGCTGATGGCCGGGTGTTTATCGGGCATCGAATCCGGGTGCGACGGGTCCGCTTCCAGACTTTTGATATAACGGGTGGAAAACGGGCATCCATCGTAAAATATCACCACGAACTGGTATTTCCCGTCATCGGATATCCCGTCAAAATACCACCATTCATAGCTCCCGGGATCTGTTTTTGGATGGCGTACGTCCCTGTTGATATCGGATAGTAGGTGCATCAGCTGCTGTTATAAATAGAAGCGGGTTGGTGTTTTTGTCATCCGCAGCAACGGTGCGGGTTACAACCGTCGTCCTGGCATAGACGACTTAGCATCGAAGTCCTGGCATAGACGACTTAGCATCGAAGTCCTGGCATAGACGACTTAGCATCGAAGTCTTGGCATAGCAGTCTTAGCATGGAAGATAGAAAAAAAAATGGAGAACGAAGTCATCCTCCGCTCTCCATTTTCTGGGTTCAACTGGTCCGGTCAGGGGAAGCGAACGCCTTCATAGGCGCTGATATTGACCGGCGACAAGGTGGCGCCATAGCCCCGGTTGATCGCCTCGATCACACCGTTGGCCACAACCGCATTCCCCCTTGGCGAAAGGTGCACACCGTCAAGTGAGAAGAGACCACCTGTCACAAACTGGGTCGACAACAGCATGCCATCAAAGACCAGGCCGGTCCGGGCCTGCTGAAGTGTCGGATTCATATCCACATAAACCAGTCCGGCACCCGATGCCGCAGTTTCAAGAGCGGTATTAAACTGTGTGGTGGCGGTATTGATGGCCTGGATCTGCTCCTGGCGCAAGGTAAACCGGTTCGGGATGGGCACCTGGCTTCCCCAGCGGGTGCGCAGGGAGTCCTGCGGAACGGAGAGCAGGATCAGGTCATTTTCCGTGGCAAGACGGAAGTTGACAACCGCTGTCTCGGGATCCGCTATCAGGAATCCGTTTTGTCCGGCCTGGAAATCGGGTACCAGAGCGGGAATCTGCTCGTCCGGAACACCCATGGCTGCCAGTTGCGCCGCAAAACCGGCCCGCAGCATACCAGCCTGCTCGGCCGTCAGGACCAGCCCGTTCCAGGGTACGGTGGTAAAGAAGGGGATGGTGGTTATATCGGGGATACCGAGAACCACCCCTTTGGCGCCGCCTGCCGTCAGCGTGGCAATGATGCCATCCAGGCTTTGCTGGAAGACGTCCATGGGGGTGATATCCATCCCGCCGATGCCACCGTCCGGATTCCCACTGCCACCGCTGGTGGCATAGCCGAGCACATCGTTGTTGCCGATCCAGAGTGAGAAGAACGTAGGTTCGGCCAGCATGGCATCGCCTACCACCGTTGCCATGGGATCGCTTTTGAACCGTGTGAAAAACCGATTGAAATTGCCGGCGCCCGCGGCGGAGTTGCCATATCCGGGTGTCACCAGGTGGAAGATGCGTGCTCCGGGAACGCCCACGTTATTAAACGGTCCGGTCTGCTGCCGACGGAAGATATCCTGCCCATCCGCAGCGGCGGGCTGGGGACTCAGGGTGGGCTGACCATCCGGACCGGGTACGAGCCGCAGTTCCAGACGGGCCTGGCCGTCTGCGTTCGAGCCCACACCGGGATTGACCAGTGGCTGGAAGAAGTCGCCGCCGCCGGCCTGCTTCATCTGCTCCGCCAGAATTGCCGGGAAGGCATTGAGCTGCCCGTCACGGTGCAGGGCATTATCGGCATAGCCGGCCGTGAGGGAGTTGCCGACCGCCACATAGCTGGAGAAATCCACCGTGCCGGAATCGGGGGTGCGTTCGCTGACATTCGGCTCACACTGCATCAGTACCAGTGCGGCCACAGCAAGGGTGAAAAGGGATGTTAACCGCTTCATAGTCTTGGATATTATGGATTAAAAGGTGTATTGCAGTGAGACTCCGGGGATGAAGGCGAGTGTCCTGAATTCGCCTACCGGGACTTTGCCGATAGTTCCGGCATCGATGGCGGACTGTTCGGACTGTTCCCGAAGTGAGGAGGTAACCACGAGCAGCGAGGCGTTCAGGCCAAGCCGGGGTGTGATTTCCACGCCAAAACCTCCGGAGATGCCAATACGGTCGACATCAGGGGTTTCGGGAGTGATATAGCCTTCGTCAACCGGCGAGGGATCATAATAGCTGCCCAGCCGGATCTGGAGCCAGTCGGTGGCATCCACTTCGGTGCCGATCCGGAAAATCCAGCGGTCGTTGAAGTTCCGGGGATCGTCAAAACTCTGAACCGCAGCTGTTTCTGTTTCAAAATCAAATTTCAGGCTCTCATAGGCGCTCCAGAAAGTCAGGTTGGCATCGAGATTAAGCCGGATATTGTCGGTCGGCTTGATTCCCAGACCGATGCTGAGCACGGCAGGAAGCGGCAAAGTGGCATCGAACTTGTTGCCCGGCGGGAAATTCGGGGTCAGTGACACCGGGACGTTGAAGTCGGCGTCTCCCCCTTCCACGGACATATCCACCTGGGAGCGGTAAGCCACTCCGAGGGAAATCATGTCGTTGACTTTACCATAAACACCGACATTAAAGCCCATGGCGGTGGTCGTTCCGTCAAGCTCCACGAGTCCGAATTCTCCATCTTGATCGGTAACCGGCAAATCACGCTGCAGGTTTACCGCACCATAGGCGAAAATGAAACCGGCGCCAATACCGATACGGTCATTGATATTATAGCTGAGCGTGGGCTGGATAAAAATGGCCGTCAGTGAGATTTCACGAAGCATAAACCGGTACTTCCACCCTTCTTCCCATCGAAGCGAGTTGCCGTAAGGGGTGTAAACACCCAGACCGGCACGCAGGTTGGAGACAGGGGTATCAAAACCGGCATAAATGCCGAACGGGGTCCGGAGGTCACTGTCGGTTGCCGCTGTGTAGGAGGAAGGGGCCGGAGCGCGATATACTGTGCTGATGAAGGTGGCATTGCTTCCCAGCAGGATACCGGTGTGATCCAGGGCGGCAAGGCCTCCGGGGTTCATGCCGATGGTGGCTACATCCAGAGGCATGCCCATACCGGTATGCCCCATGGCGATCTGACGCTGTCCAAGCAAGTTGAGCTGGTATCCGCCTGCCATAACGGAACTCGCAGCAAGACAGACGACCAATAGTCCGGCCGTCATAACCGTTGCAATTTTTTTCATGTTCGGTGTCCTTTTTGATTTAAAAGTATGTGATGTTAATCAGATAGTCAGGTTCGGTGTATGATCTGAAGGTCCATAATCTGAAAACGGCCCGGAGGCCGTATTCCTGCAAGGACTGCACGATGTCGCCACAACAACAGACGCGGCGCTCCTGTCAGCCCGGTTTGCCTGATCATAAACCCCGAATGGACAGGATAATTCGGCCGAAGCCGGCCTGACCGATCATAACTGGCAAACACGACATAATTTAACAGAAAGATAACGATATGCCAACGCCATATTTTTAATAATTGGCCTACCTCCTTGTTTTTTTGTGCGTTTACATGGTTTTTTTGTATGTTTACGTGCCCTGTCCGGGAAGCAGATTCTTCCGGATTGCTTACGCCGCATTGGGCTCCGGTATTTCGATCAATGTTTTTATAACCATGTATACCAATGAGTTATTTATCTCATGACTCCATCAAAAACATCCGAGACAACGAACAAAAATAATCGCCATGCCCCGGTCGGGGAAAAAAGTCTGAGGATCGTTCTGGCTTCGGCCAGTCCCCGACGTCAGCAACTCCTCAGCCAGATCGGGCTTGATTTTGAGGTTATTACCCCTCACTGCGATGAAACGCAAAAGCCCGGCGACCGTCCCGGTATCCACGTGGAAAGACTGGCCATTGAAAAAGCGACGGATGTCGCCACCGGCTGCACTCAGGCTCTGGTTATCGGAGCCGACACCATAGTGGTGCTGGACCGTGTGATTCTTGGCAAACCCGAAACACCGGAACACGCCGTGGAGATGCTTCTTCAGTTGAGCGGACGGACCCATCAGGTTTTTACCGGTGTTTCCTTGATCCGGACCGGGGAGGAGGGCCTTTTTTTACAGAAAAACTCCTTCCATGAAATCACCGAGGTGACCTTCGGCCGGCTGCGAAAAAGTGATATCGAAGCCTACGTAGCCTCAGGGAGTCCGCTCGATAAAGCCGGATCGTATGGCATCCAGGACGACCTCGGCGCGCTGTTTGTCCAACGAATCAATGGAGATTATTACAATGTGGTGGGGTTTCCGCTCTTCCGCTTTTACACCGAAGTCAATAAGATGATACCCGGACACGTTACTCCTTTCAAGTAATATCACCGGACCCGCGGAATTCTGTATATAACACACGTATTACCATTCATAACACCCTGAATTCGGCCTACAACACCCTCGAACAAAGTTCGCGTCAACCCGGATTTCAGTCCGCGTCTGGCCGAATGTTTTTTCCATCACCATGCGTCTGAACCATTTTCTGTTGCTCGTTTTTGTCTGCGGAGGGCTCATGGCTGCCCCGGCAGTCCGGGCCCAGAACATCGTCAACGAGTTCTCTCTGGGCAATCAACTGCTCAATGAGGGCAAGTTCGAGGAAGCCTATGAGATTTTTTCCCGGCTTCTGGAGCAGAATCCCCGTTCACATGCCATGTTTGACCGGACTGTCAATGCGTTGCTCAGCCTCAAGCGCTATGAGGAGGCCCTTGAGCTCTGCAAACAACGTCTTGAACAAAACCCCGACGATGTCAACACACTGGTCAAACTGGGCGAGACGTATCATGTCATCGGACAGCAAGAGGAGGCCTTTGCGACCTGGTCGCGCCTGCTCGAGATACACCCCCTCAACATCAACGCCTACCGCCGGGTCGCCGATGTCATGAACCAGCGCCGGCTGTTTCGCGATGCCATTGCGGTTTATAATCAGGCGCGGCAGTCTCTGAACGACCCCGATCTTTTCCGGTTCGAGCTGGCCAACAACTACCTGGCTGTCAGCATGTTTGACGAGGCGGTGGAGGAGTACCTGGAAATACTGACTCTCCGGGAACAGCTGCTCAGCCAGATCCAGAGGCAATTGCTCAACTATGATGAAAGACGACTCTATGATACGGCCATCATACGTACGGAGCAGAGGCTGGCCCGCACGCGGTCCGGTAGTGATACCGATCTGATCTACCGTGAGTTTCTGGTCTGGCTGAATATGGAGCGGGGACTCTACCGACGGGCTTTGGCGGCGGCACGGGTACTGGATCGCAACAGTGATTATCAGAAACAGTCCATGTTTCGCATCGGCAGACAGCTGCGCGGACTAGGCGAGTTCGAGCTGGCCGAACAAGCGTTCCGTTTTTACCTCGATCTGGAGCATCACAGTCTGCAGGCGCGCAGTTTTGAGGAACTTTCGCGCACCTATCAGAGCTGGGCCGGATATCTTCAGGAACGCAATCTGGCATTCGCCGGGGAGACCGATACCCTCTACCGGAAAGCTTTCGATACGGTAGAGCGCCTGCTTTACCGTTACCCACGGTATGAACGCGTGATGCAAACCCTCGTGATACAATCGGAACTGGCTCTTGACCATCTCAAAAGAGTCGATCTGGCCGTGTCATACCACGAAAAAATGGAAAACCTGTCCCGCCTTACCGGTTCGGGTGAGGATTTGGCCCTTACCAGCTACGTAGAGGGGCGGATCCTACTGTTTCAGGGTGAATTCGCTCTGGCCCGGGTCGCTTTCACACGTAGCAACCGTTTGGCCGAAAAAGGCGAAACCGCCGAAAAAAGCCGCTACTACCTGGGTCTGGGTGACTTTTACCATACCGACTTCTCCTATGCAAGGCTCCAGTTGCGGGCATTAGAGCGAATAAACCACTCCTGGCATGCCAATGACGCCCTACACCTGCGCTATCTGATTCAGCAGGCCCATGACACCGATAGCCTGGCGCAAGACGACGATTATCCCGCGCAAGACACCGATTACCCCGCTCAAGACGCCGATTATCCCGGGCGAGACACCGATTACCCCGCTCAAGACGCCGATTACCCCGCTCAAGACACTGTTTACCCCGGGCAGAACGACGACAACCGGGAGCTGAAGCGTTACGCTCAGGCCCGGTATCTTTACGACACCGGACGCTATGCCGATGCGGCCGTGATGCTGCTGCCGGCATTCGATCAAACCCCGCCCTGGGCGCTTCACAACGAGCAGCTGCTCTTGCTGTCGAGATCCCTGCGTCGAATTCATCCCGCAATGGCATACCATGTGCTGGATTTCCAAATGAAGCGACCGTCCATCAGGCGTCATGCCGGTGAACAGCTGCTTTGGGAGCGTGCCCGACTGGCCGATCTGATGCTTTCCCAGACCGAAAACACCGACATGAAAACATCCGCGACCAACGAAGCCAGCGAGACCGTATCCGCTGAAAGGAGCCGGGTCGGAAGTGCCGACAGGAAAAGATCCGCTGTCACTACGGACATCCGGGAACTGGCCGAACTACTGGAAAGTTTATCTGCAGAAGAGCTCTTTTTCCGGTATCCGGACACCGGGCGGGATGTGGTGATTCTGGCCGATGAAGTCATAGCCTCTTACGAGGATCTGCTCATTGCTTTCCCGGACGGTTTTTATGCCGACATCGCCCGAAGCCGGATCAGGGAGCTCGAACAGTCCCTTGCCATCGTTTTCTGACTTTCCAATTTCACTTGCAACCCTTTTGATGATATGGCCTTGCGTTTTGTATTCGTCTTGATGTCGACTCTTTTGCTGGCAGCACCCGGAACCTCTTTTCACCCCGGCAAGCCGACCCATGCAATGGTTTCCGCTGTGATTGCCACGGAAATGCCGGAAGCCACAGGAACCACTTCAGGTGCCGCAACCGCTTCAGGCGCTGAATCCGCTATTTCCCCCGCGTCCGCTTCGGGCGGTTATGTCCTGATCCCGATGGATGACGGGCAGCGCAACCATCTGAAGGCCTACGGACTCATTTACGGTCATCTGGCAGACGGTCACACCGGGAAATGGCTTCTGAATTACCGGGGTGGAAGTTTCATGGCGCCGGAGACCTCCTCCCTGGTGCGCAACAGCCGTCTGCGCGGAGTGAGCACCGAAATCATATCGGCGGCCCGGGCCAGGCAAATCATCCATCAGGTAGAGCAGCCCAATGTCAACATGTCGGTCGTGGAACTGGAAAAGGCACCGCGGATCGCCGTTTATGCCCCGGATCACTATCTGCCATGGGACGATGCGGTCACTTTGGCGCTCACCTACGCTGAGGTCCCGTATGACGTCATCTACAACGAAGAAGTGCTTGCCGGGGAACTGGATAACTACGACTGGCTGCATCTGCATCATGAAGATTTCACGGGCCAGCATGGCAAGTTCTGGTTCGCCTACCGCAATCGCCCCTGGTACATCCGGCAGGTCCGGGACCTGGAGGAAATGGCTGACCGACTGGGTTTCCAGAAAGTATCCGAGATGAAACGGGCGGTTGTCCTCACCATCCGCGATTACATACGCAACGGTGGATTCCTGTTCGCCATGTGCTCCGGAGCCGACACCTTTGATATCGCCCTGGCCGCCAAAAATGTCGATATCCTGCCCACCCCCTTTGACGGCGATCCGGCGGATCCGGATGCCAACGAAAAACTCGACTTCAGCCAAACCCTGGCCTTCGATAATTTCGAGGTAACCCTTGATCCGGCCGAATACCGGCATGGCAACATCGATATTCTGGACGTTCAGCAGCGCATGCAGCAGGTGGATGAGGAAATGGACTATTTTACTCTTTTCAACTTCTCGGCCAAATGGGATCCGGTACCCACCATGCTGACCCAGAACCATGTGAGCAGTATCAAAGGTTTTTACGGACAAACAACCGCATTTCGACTTGAAACCATCAAAAGCAATGTGGTGATTCTGGCACAGGCACCGGGCCGCAATGAAGCCAAATATATCTACGGCAATTACGGAGAGGGTTTTTTCACCTTCTACGGCGGACACGATCCCGAAGATTACAAGCACCATGTGGGAGACCCTCCCACCGAGCTGGATTTATTCCCCAACAGTCCGGGTTACCGGCTCATCCTGAACAATATCCTCTTTCCTGCAGCCCAGAAGCAGGAACTGCAAACCCATCATCCCGATACTTGTCCACACCACCGGGATTACTTTTCCGTGGCACCTGATGCATCCGTGGCACCCGGTTTTTTTGCTGATTCCCAGATGCGGTCCATCTCCTCCAGGGAGGTTTCGCGGATGTTTTTCCCTTCCCCGTTCAGCACTTCCTCGATAAATTGAAATCGCTCTTTGAACTTCCGGTTTGTCAAACGCAGGCAGTCCTCGACATTCAGCCCCATGAGGCGACCCACATTGACCATTGAGAAAAGCAGGTCGCCGAATTCTCCGGCTTTTTCTTCATCGGTCCCATCTTCGGCCACCGAGTAGAACTCGCGAATTTCCTCCAGAAGCTTGGGCCAGGCCTTCTCCCATGTTTTCCAGTCAAAACCGACGGCAGAGGCTTTTTCCTGCATGCGCTGTGCCTTGATCAGGGCCGGAAGTGTATCGGGAACCCCCTCCAATACGGATCTCCTTTTCCCCTCTTTGAGTTTGAGGTCCTCCCAGTTTCGCACGACGGTTTTTGTATCATCAGCCACGGTATCGGCGAAGACGTGGGGATGACGTTCAATGAGCTTCTTCTGGATTCCGTATATCACGTCGCCGATGTCAAAATGGCCCGATTCACGCGCTATTTCGGTATGAAAGACCACATGCAAAAGCAAATCTCCCAGTTCTTTACGCAGCTCGGTTAGATCTTCCTTGTCGATGGCCTCAATGGCTTCATAGATCTCCTCAACCATCAGGTCTTTGATCGACTCATGTGTCTGCTTGCGATCCCACGGACACTCCTTGCGGAGTATGCTCATTATTTCGACCAGGTCATGAAACTGACGTGTGGGTTCTCGGTTTTGTGCCTGCGTGGGTTTTCGATTTTGTGCCATTCAAGGGGACTATAGGGGTGAACCCAGTTCCCATTTGCTGAACTTGCCGTTATAGAATTCAGACAGATCCGAGAGATAATCGCACAAATCCTCTATGGTCTGATTATCGGGCTGGACAATGGCCTGCGCCAGACAGATCCAGAGGGAA
>SLHZ01000141.1 GCA_007135895.1 Balneolales bacterium
AGTGGAAAAAGGACCTTCTTCTGCCGGTCAAACCACTCTGGACCTGGATAGCGTGGATTGGGCCTCGAAAGTAAAAGATGCGGTCTACCGCCCTCAGCGCAACCGTCTGTTGTGGGTCATTCTGGCATCATTGCTTGCTTTGTCCGTTGCTGTCGCAGCCGCTTTATGGTACTGGCATTACAGCGAGCAGGCGCCTCCGGTTCCTGAACCGCCTGCAACTGCGGCTCCGTCTGATCCTGCCGATCCCGGCGCATACACAACCGATATTGACGATCCGCAGCCCGATCCGGCAACAGCAGCACCATCCCTGCCGGAAACCGATTTGGCTGAATCCGCTGAGGAACCTGCAGAAGACATTGAACCGGCAAGTCCGGATCGGCCGGCAGAAGTTGCACTTGATCCTGAGGATATTACAGACCGGGTCCTCTCACGCACCGTGTCCGGTGACACCCTTTTCCTGATCGTTTATGCACGTTACGGAAACCTGGAGCCCATCCGTGTCGACTCTGATGTTTTTCCGTCGGACCGTGCTTCGGGCACGGCACTGCGACCTTACTGGGTGGAGCAGCAACATGCCATGCGTTTTGAGTTCATTGACCAGATTGTTTTGCAGGGGACCCTTTCGCGAATGCTGCTGATCTACAACGGACATGTCATAGATGATTTTTCACCCTATTACATGGACGGCCCACGAATACGCATCACCCGGAACGACCTTCTCGAAAACCCGGATTTTTCCGAGGCCAACCCCTCCCCCTTTTCCGGTATACCGGAACCTCTGGCCCTCACGGATCGGCCCCGTTTCGCTCCCTGATTGCCTTTTCCTGAGTGAAACCGGATCAACCTGAATCAATGATCATCTGAGTGTTTGATTCCCGAATCATGCAAACATCCTTTTTAACTCTTGATCCCGGTGAAGCACGCAAGGAAGCAGCCCGGTTGCGCGAACTTCTGGAGAAAGCCAACGAGGCGTATTATCAGGAAGCAGCCCCGATCATGTCCGATCGTGAATTCGACCGGCTGCTGGAACGACTCAGATTGTTGGAGCAACATTATGATCTGCATGATCCGGATTCTCCGACACTGAGGGTGGGTGGAAAGCCAACCCGTCTTTTCCCAACCGTGAAGCATCCTGTATCCATGCTGAGTCTTGCGAACACCTACAGCCGGAAGGAGCTCGACGACTTTGACCGCCGGGTCCGCTCACGGCTTGGTGACAAGCCCGTCAGCTACATGGCCGAACTGAAGTACGACGGCATGGCCATTCGGCTCCGCTATGAAAAAGGGAGGCTCGTTCTGGGTGCCACCCGAGGTGATGGCAGCCAGGGTGATGACATCACAGCCAATATCCGGACGATACGTGACGTGCCGCTTACACTTCGCGGACAAGCCCCCGATATCGTGGAAGTGCGGGGAGAAGCCTATATGGAACTCAGCGCATTTGCACGGATGAATACCTATCGCCGGGAAAACGGAGAATCCGTTTTTGCCAATCCGCGAAACGCTACAGCGGGAACCCTGAAACTGCAGGATCCTGCCCAGGTGGCACGAAGGCCTGTCCGACTTTTCGCCTACGACATGCTGACCGGCGAATCCAACCGGCCACAAACCCAGAAGCAGAAGCTGGACACCCTGGAGAGGCTTGGGTTCCGGGTCTGTGAGCACAGAGTCTGTTGTCCGGACATAGACCATGTCCATGACATCATCGGCAAGTGGAGCAAGATACGAAAAGATCTCCCTTACGAAACCGACGGGGTGGTTGTCAAAGTAAACGAGGAATCCTACCGGGAGCTGCTTGGCCACACTTCCAAAGCACCCCGATGGGCCATCGCTTACAAATATGAATCCGAACAGGCCGTCAGCCGAATCCGAAAGATCACTCTGCAGGTGGGCAGGCTGGGCACCATCACTCCCGTAGCAGAGCTCGAGCCGGTAAATCTGGCCGGTACCATCGTAAAAAGGGCCACCCTGCACAACCAGGAGGAGATACAGCGAAAAGATATCCGGATCGGCGATCAGGTACTGGTTGAAAAAGCCGGAGAAATCATTCCTCAGGTTGTACAGATAGTCCTTCAGGAGGAATCGGTGCGGGGAGAGCCATTCCGGATGCCGGACCGGTGTCCGGCCTGTTCCTCCGAACTTGTCCAAACATCTGGTGAGGTAGCCCTGCGATGCGCCAACAGCCAGTGTCCGCCGCAAGTACGCAACCGGATCCGGCATTTTGCCTCACGCGATGCCATGGATATTGAAGGGATGGGAGAAGCCGTCGTCGATCAGCTGGTCACGGCCGGACTTATCAGAACCTGGCCTGACTTGTACCGCCTCTCCGCAGATGATCTGATCCCGCTTGATCGGATGGGAGAAAAAAGCGCAAAGAATCTCATCGAAGCCATTCGAAAAAGCACCGAAAAGCCCTTTGAAAAGGTCTTGTATGCTCTCGGAATACGCTATGTGGGTGTTACCGTTGCACGTGATCTGGCACGGGCCTTCCCTGATATCGAACAACTCATGCTGGCCAGTGAGGATGACCTCTGTGCCATTGATGCCATCGGGCCACGTATTGCAGAGTCGGTGACCGGTTTCTTCAGCCAAAACGAAAACCGGTCCATGATCAAAGAACTGCAAAACTGCGGACTTCGTTTTTATAACGTATCTGCCGGATCGCAAACCGGCAAACTGGACAACACCACCTTTGTTCTCACCGGAACCCTGGCCGGTCTCACACGAAATCAGGCCAAGGAACTGATTGAACAAAACGGCGGCAAAGTATCCGCCTCGGTCAGCGGCAAAACCGACTATCTCCTTGCCGGTGAACAGGCAGGCAGCAAGCGGAAAAAGGCCGAGGAACTTGGCATCCCCGTCATTGATGAAACGGAGTTTTTCAAAATGATCCGGTAAAGTATTTTTTTCTTCCTGTTTGTCCCATCCTGCATTATTCATTAATATTAGCCTTGTTCTCAATCATGAAAGAATTTGACAGGTGCATGAAAGAAACAGGTGTATGAAAGAATTTGACAGGTGAATCCTTACAAAGCGATGAATACAAAACGATGAAATTTGAAATCCAGACTGAAGATCGTTACTCCATAATGAAGCTGAAATCTGAGCGTCTTGACAGCAAGGTGGCGCCTGAGCTCAAGAGTCAGTTAATCGTACTGGCCAATACCAATGATTCCGGACATCTGATTCTCGATCTGGACAAGGTTGTTTCGGCCGATTCCAGCGGGCTTGGAGCCCTTTTGCTGGCTCAGCGACTGTACCGCGAGCAGGAACGAAACCTTGTGCTTTGCAACGTTCCCGAGCGTGTGCTCAAACTGCTGGTCATCTCACAAATAGACTCTGCTTTTCAGATAGCTTCCCATCTGGAAGATGCCATCGAACTGGCTGAAAACACCAGGAATTAATGGCTGAATTCACGGGACTTGCCACGCTGGACCTTCTGGTCATACTGCTCTACCTTCTGCTTTGTGTTGTTATCGGGTTAAAGGCGGGGGGGCGTCCCTCGGATTCCACCTCCTATTTCAAGACCGACGGGAAAGTTCCCTGGTGGGCCGTCTCTTTTTCTGTTGTAGCTACTGAGACCAGCATGCTGACCGTGATATCCATTCCGGCCGTAGCCTATCTGGGCAGTCTCGTCTTTCTCCAGATAGTATTCGGATATGTTCTGGGAAGAATCGTCATAGCCTGGCTCATTCTGCCCTATTATTTCAAAGGCGAACAAAAAACCGCCTATTCTTTTTTTGGCGAGCGGTTCGGTCCCGGATTCCAGCGTCTTATCTCCCTCGTTTTCCTGCTCACCCGTCTGCTTGCCGACGGGGTCCGGCTCTTTGCCGCCGCCATACCCATCAAGGTCATCACCGGGCTGGACTATCCTGTTTCCATCTCCATTATTGCCGCTCTGACTCTGGCTTACACTTATTATGGCGGACTAAAATCCGTCATTTGGATTGATGTGCTCCAGTTATGTGTCTATACCTTTGGCGGCGCTTTCGTCATCTGGTTTGCCGGAACCCAGCTGGTGGATCCTTTTCTGCCGCATCTTGCCAATGCCGGCAAGCTGCAGGTCATCGTTTGGCCCGATTCGCTATCCGCCGTCTTCACCACTCCCTACAATATTATCGGAGCCATGCTTGGCGGCATGTTCCTGTCGATGGCTTCCCATGGGGTTGACCACCTTATGGTTCAGCGCCTGCTGGCATGCGGTGAGCTGCGCAAAGCCCGGACAGCCATCGTGGCAAGCGGTGTCATGGTGCTATTCCAGTTCATTCTTTTCCTTTTTGTCGGCATGGCCATTTATGCCTACTACCAGGGGCTCCCCATTACGGCTCTCGGACTGACGCAAGCCGATGAAGTGCTGCTGAAATTTATCAACGAAGAGATTCCGGCCGGCATCGCCGGTCTGCTCATAGCCGGTCTTTTTGCAGCTGCCATGAGCACCCTGAGCAGCTCACTATCGGCACTCTCTTCATCCACGCTGTTCGATGTCGTGCCGGCCCTTTCCGAGCGGCCGGACTCCATGACCATATCCCGCGGTCTTACTTTGCTGTGGACCGTTGCTTTCATTTTTTTCGCCATCTCATTTACCAGTACCGACAATCCGGTTATTGAACTGGGTCTGGCCATTGCGGGTTTCACCTATGGTGCGCTTCTGGGGGCTTTTTTCATTGGCCGATTCACCGATTATAACAGACTCAGTGCCATTATAGCGCTTATTGTGTGCGTTTCTTCCATGGTGGCTGTCATCTTTCTGGGAAATATAGCCTATCCATGGTATACTCTCATAGGAGTGAGTATCTTTATCCTGACCGCTGCTCTGGCAGAACAGATGCTGAAATTGACCGGCAGGATATAACCGAAACACTGCCGTTCCCTTAACCATATCTGACCTTATGGGTTTATTAGATAAACTGGGACTCCACAGAAAGAAAAAGGTCATGGTGCCTTTTACTTTCGATAAACTGAAAAAAGACCAGACTCCGGGGCGTTTCAACCGCGAATATATCCTCAAGATCCTGCTCTGCGTAACTTTCCTGGTCCTGGTTGTCGCGCTTTATCCCAAAGACATTATTCCCGATCTGGCATACAGTATTGGAGAGCCCTGGCGCGACGATGACCTCACCGCACCCTTCACGTTCAGCCTGCTCAAGGAGGAGGCCGAACTGCAATCGGAAATACGGCAGATACGGGAGACGACACTTCCCATTTTCCTGATTGACCTTCACGTGGAAGTCCGCTCACTCAATCAGGTAGATACCATCTTTGCCCGCATGGACAGGGTCATGGAGTCATTTGTGATCTGGCAGCAGTCCCAAAGAGGCGGCTCCGCAAGCGCAGAAGCCGACAGCCTTCTTTTTTACAGGACCAGAGAGCAGTCGGGCATTCAGCTTGACGGATCGGCCTGGAACATGCTTCTGTCCAATTACGCCGATATCCATCTTGAGAACAGGCAGACAACCCGAAGACCCGGCACCTTTATCGGCCGGCTTCTCCACAATGAACTGACCACCCTTTTAGGACAGCTCTACTCCGATGGCATCATTGATATTTCAAGGAATGATATACCCACTCCTGAAATCACAATCCGCAATTTGCGCGACCGCACTCAGCGTGACGTCCGCATCCAGAATGTACGGGGGATGCGGCAGGCCAGGGACTACACCCGCAATCAGCTTCTTCAGCGATATGACGAAGATCTGGTCAGGGCTGGCATGCAGATCCTCAACCAGGTCCTGGAACCCAACCTGCTATACAGTCCGGATGATACCGAAGCCCTGGTTCAGGAACGAATCGATGCCATTTCACCCACCAAAGGTGCCGTCACCTCGGGCCAGGTCATCATCCGGCGTGGTGACATCATCACCCAGGAACGGCACAACATGCTCCAGAGTCTGTACCGCGCACGTCTGGAGCGGGCCACCGATATTGAAGTATGGAAACAATATGCCGGTGAAACCATTCTTGTGGTTGCCATTTTCCTGATTTTCCTGTTCTACATCTACCTGTTCCGGAAAAACATCTTTGATCATAACCAGATGCTGCTTCTGGTATTTCTGATACTGGCCCTGGTCTATGCCATCAGCGCATTTGTAGCTCATGTGGAGGGCCTCACTCCCTATGCCGTGCCCATAGCCATTGCTTCCGTACTCCTGACCATCATTTTCGATTCCAGGGTGGGCCTGATGGCCACCATGATGCTGGCCCTCACTACCGGTCTCATGTTCGGCAAGAGCTTTGAATTCGTTGTCGCAACTATTACAGCCGCCAGCATGGGAGTCTATTCGGTGCGTGACATAAAGGACAGGAGCCAGTTCTACCTGACCACCCCGGTTCTCATTTTCTTCACCTACTCCCTTGTATTGCTCGGTTTCACGCTTACCAAGGTAGATGGCTGGGGAGTCTACACCGGCACCATGCTCTACCTGGTTGTCAACTCCGTGGGGATCTGGCTAACCTATCCACTTATCCTGTTGATAGAAAAAACGTTCAAGATCACCACCGACGTCACCCTGCTTGAACTCAGTGATACCAACCAGCCCATCCTGAAAAAACTAATGCTGGAAGCGCCGGGAAGCTTCCATCACAGCCTGCAGGTCGCAAATCTGTCCGAAGCCGCCGCTGCAGGCATAGGCGCCAACGCCCTGCTGTGCCGTGTGGGAGCCCTCTACCATGATATCGGGAAACTGGACAAGCCCCAGTATTTCGTTGAAAATCAACAGTCCGGAAATGCCCATGACAAACTGAAGCCCCGGATGAGCGCCCTCATCATCAAAAATCATGTGGATGCCGGTATCAAAATGGCCAAAGATATTGAGCTGCCCGAAATGATCATTGACTTCATCCGCAGCCATCACGGCAACTCCCTGATCCGGTTTTTTTATGAAAAAGCCCTCAACGAATCCGACAACGAACAGGAGATCCAGGAAGAAGATTTCCGATATGACGGGCCGATACCCAACACCAAGGAGACCGGTATCCTGCTGCTGGCCGACGGCATAGAGGCCGCTTCGCGCTCCATGTCAGACCACTCCTACCAGAAACTCGACAATCTGGTCAACCGCATGGTTGACGACCGCCTTACGGAAGGACAGCTGAACAACTGCGATCTCACCTTCCGCGACCTCGCTACCATCAAGCAGGTCTTCATCAAGATACTCGTGGGGATGTATCATGCCCGAATCAAGTATCCCGGCCAGGAAACCGGCAGCATATCCGGTTCTGAAATCGAGGTTCCTTCCGAAGATGCTACTGCTTCCGACCGTAAATCCTGATCCCCTTTTTCATGGCCATGTTTGACACCGAACGGGAACAGTATCTCTATTTCCTGAAACTGGAAAAAGGACTCTCGGAAAACTCCCGGATTTCCTATGACCATGATTTGCGCCGGTATTTAACCTTCATCTACCGGGATGCCGGAATCAGGGATCTTTCGGGCATTACCCTGGAGCACATTGAGCAATACCTGCGAACGCTGCTTTCGGCACATCTCTCCCCCAGCACCATCGCGCGAAATATATCGGCCATTCGCGGCTTTCACATATTCGCCGTCATGGAGCGCTGGTGCGCGGCCAATCCGGCAGAACTGATTGAACTGCCTCGCAAAGGCCGTTCTCTTCCGGAAGTTCTCGATCAGGACGAAGTGGCGGCCATGCTGGAAGCCCCGGACCGTTCGAGCGTTCTGGGGAAGCGGGATGCCGCCATACTCGAACTCATGTACGCCACCGGAATGCGCGCCAGTGAAACCATTGAACTTCAGACCGACCAGTATATTCCCGATATCCGGCTGCTGCGAGTCATCGGCAAAGGCAACAAGGAGCGACTCATACCGGTCGGCTCAATGGCCATCAAAGCACTGTCCGATTATATGCGCCAGGCCCGCCCCATGCTGATCCGCACAGGTACCGACACCGGGAACCGCCTGTTCCTCAGTTATCGTGGCAAGCCGCTTTCGAGGATGACCCTCTGGCAGATCGTCACCGATGCCGCCGGAAAGGCGGGGATCACCAAATCGATTCACCCTCACACCCTGCGGCACTCCTTTGCGACACATTTGCTTGAAGGCGGGGCAGACCTTCGTGCCGTACAGGAGATGCTGGGGCATGTTTCGATTCTGACCACCGAGATCTATACCCATATTGACCGCTCCTTTCTTGAGGAAGTCCACAAAACCTATCACCCAAGAGCCTGACCCGGATGAACCATCAACCCGACCACCCGGCCAATGTTCCGGCCGATGCCGTTCTCTCTCCCATGACCTGGCGGGGGGACCACCTTCAGATGATCGACCAGACCCGGCTTCCTTCCGAAGAGGTCTGGCTGGAATTGCGCACTGCCGGGGAGGTACGCGAAGCGATACAGTCGCTGCGTGTCCGCGGCGCACCTGCTATCGGCATAGCGGCGGCCTACGGTCTTTATCTGGGAGTTTGGGATTACCCTGCCGAAAACCGGCAGGATCTGATCAGGCATCTCCAGCATGTCTCCGGCCAGCTGGCCTCTTCACGTCCCACCGCAGTGAACCTCACCTGGGCACTGAACCGGTCACTAGAAAACGTAAAGAACCACGAATCCAAAGACCCGTCAGTGCTGAAACAGGTCGTGCTGGATTATGCGCAAAAACTGCACGAAGAAGACATGCGGATCTGTGTGGATATCGGATATGCCGGTCAGCCCCTGGTGCCTCAGGAAGCCGGGGTCATAACCCACTGCAACACCGGAAGTCTGGCCACCGGCCGCTACGGAACAGCCCTGTCGGTTATCTATCATGCTCATCTTGAAGGAAAAAACATCCATGTCTGGGTAGATGAAACACGGCCCCTGCTGCAAGGAAGCAGGCTGACGGCCTGGGAACTTGGGCGGACAGGAATCCCTTACCACCTCATCACCGACTCCATGGCCGGATGGGTTATGAAAACCAAACGGGCAGACCTGGTCATCGTCGGCACCGATCGCGTAGCGGCCAACGGAGACACCGCCAACAAAATAGGAACCTATGCTCTGTCCATTCTCGCAGAATACCACTCCGTCCCCTTCTACGTTGCCGCACCCTTGTCATCGATCGATTTGTCCATCCCCGACGGCGATCATATTCCCATCGAAGAGCGGGATCCCGGTGAAGTGAGATACACCGCTTCCTGTGCTACCGCTCCGGAAGACGCCCCGGTCTTTAACCCCGCTTTCGATGTCACACCCCACTCGTTAATCCGGGGTTTCATTACGGAAAAAGGGATTGTTCGACCTGATTTCAGCAAGAATCTCAGCCGGCTTCTGTCGGACTGAGATCGTGCAGCGCACAGACCGACAGGAAGGTGTCATAGCCCTTGCCTGCCCGGATGACAACAGGATCGTCTCCGGACATGTCCACGA
>SLHZ01000051.1 GCA_007135895.1 Balneolales bacterium
AGCGTTCATCAAAACTACTGTTCAACCCGGTAAACATTCATCTCTGCATAGCGTGCACCAGAGGATACATTCGTCAACACAAACCGCTCATAAAAAAAGTCTCCGGAGTATATCTTTTTCCGGTGATTCAAGCAAACATGTTTATCTGCCATACTGAAAAACCCGCTAAAGTGCCGGCAAAAGGGCCGGTCCACAGCTTGCTTCGCACCCTGACCGGCTCGTTTATTGCACTCTGTTTTCTGGCTCATACCCCCGGTATATCATGCGCACAGTGGACCATGGGCGGAAGGAATATTGCCATGGCACGGGTCTCTGCCGCTCTTGCGGGCGACGCATGGGCCATATTCCACAATCCGGCCCTCATCGATCCCGGACATACCCGTCTCGGCCTCTTCACAATGCGGTATTACGGCCTCAAAGAACTGGAAGACCAGGCACTGGCCATCAGTATCCCCCTGCGATCATCCCCCTCCGATCAGAGCGGATCAGCGGCCGCTGTTGCAGCAGGGATTCATTCTTATGGTTTCAAACTCTACCGGGAAACGCAGATCCGGGCCGGCGGATCCTTCCACTGGAATAGATATAAACTCGGTGTCAATTCCCGTTATGTACACCGCAATATTGACCACTTCGGATCGGGAGGGTTTCTGTTATGGGATGCCGGACTGGGTGCCGAACTCACCCGGGGAGTGATTGCCGGCTTCCGGATCCTCAACATCTTTCATCAAGGTGCGGGCGACAACGCCTGGTTTCCATCCGAAATGGCTCTCGGGATTTCCCGGGAACAAACCCGGCAATGGCTGCTGAGCGCAGAACTGGTCAAGGATGTCATGCATCCCTACTCCTTTCGATTCGGGACCGAATGGAATCTGGCGGACGGCCTGCTGCTCAGAGGAGGATGGAGTACCCGTCCGTTTACATGGACGACAGGTGCCGGAATCTACTTTTCAAGAATCATGGTGAACTTTGCCGTGGAGCATCATGATGTGCTCGGTTTGAGCCCCGGCATCGACTGTATCCTCATTTTCTGATCCGGAACAGGGCCTTTTTATGCTGAAACAGGACAAATAACAGATTATGACATGACCATCAGGATTGCGGCAAGAACATCAGGATTATGACATGAACAACAGGATTGCGGCAAGACCATAATGACGATTTATAACGACGATTTATCGAATGACATTTTTTTGACTGATGATTTATTGAGAGATCTGCTGAAAATCACCCCATCATCCACATGCTGTTCATCATTTTATTTACAATTACAGAGAACCGGAAGATCATCACCGGTCTGAAAACTGCCGCTGCAGGCGCTGCAGGTGTCACTCTGCTGATGATCCTGTTGAACACCCCGGCATCCACCGTTATGGCCCGATCAATAACTCCGTCGGACACATCGCCGGATCCGGAATGGCGGTCAACAGAGTGGCAAGACTCGCTGACTTACCACCATCCCTACCTCCTTCAGCTTCTTGATGACTACCTTTCCGAAATGGAAGCAAGTCCGGATGCCGATCCTGATGAGCTGATCTTTGAATATCTTCAAGGACTGCTCCATGGAACCACGCTCCCCGATACGTCGATCATGGCAGGTCCTGCAGCAACTCTGGAACACCGCATCCGGATCCAGTCCGGTTCACCTTTACCAAACGGTTACCGTTCAGCGAATGAGGACACCCCGCCCCATTATGCAGGCACCCCCCTGAGAATCATACACCGTCATGCCATCCATACCCCTGTTTTGTCTGCACACATCCTGCAGGTCAAACTTCCGGGAGAGCCACTGTCCGGACCCGCCGGTTTTGATTTTACATCCGGTCACCTTGCCCTGCACAATGTGGGGCCACTTCGAAGAATGGTCGCCGGCGATTATTCGCTGAGGTTTGGACAGGGACTGATGTTGTGGAGTTCGGGATCTTTCGGAAAGGGCGGTCCGGCACACCGGGCGCCTCTCAGGCAGCCTCATGGACTGCAGCCCTATCAGTCGGCCGGACAAACACATTTTTTCAGAGGCATCGGCTCGGAATGGTCCCTCCCTGTTCTCATTCCCCGCCTCAGAAAGAATACCGGATTGATCCTCACACTCTTCTATTCGAACAGAAAAAGGTCGGCCGTGCCACTTGAAGGCGACACCATCCGCCCGCCTTCGAATAATCCCTTCCACCGCACCGAAAACGAAATTTCCCGCCGGCACAACACAAAAGAAGAGGTCTCCGGCGCCCATATCCGCCTGCAAAACCGGATCGTGCAGGCAGGTATCGGCACCTATTCATACCGGCTTGACCGCCCGGTCCATCCCCGTCCCGACAATCCGATGCAGGGACGCCAAAATCAAATAATCGGCGCAGATTTCATCATCCGGCCGGGGAACCTCGTGCTGTTCGGCGAAGGAGCGGCCCGATTAGACAACTACCAGCCGGAGTGTCGGCATGAGAGTGCCCTTGACAGGCTCCTGACATCTTGCGAAAAGACGGCCTGGTCAGCCGGGATCGCGTTTCCGCTCAACCGCCAAACCGAAGCTATCTGGGCCATTAGGAGTTGGAGTCCTCACTACTGGTCGGAATATGGCTCAGCCTTCGGGGAAGGAAGCGGATCGCCTCGCAATCAGCATGGCTGGTATACGGGAATCAGAGTTCGTCCTGACCCGCACCTGATGGTCGAAGCATGGCTGGACCGATTTCGTCACCACGGCGCTTACCAAAGTTCCGGTCAGCCGGCAGGCGGTTATGAGTCACTGGTATATACCCGCTATCGCATGCCGTCCGGATCTGACTGGAGCATGCGCCTGCGATATAAAACCCGATGGGTAGTACTCGAGGAGGAAGACGCGTTCGGTCGCCGTATCCAGAACCATGACAGCGAATACCGATACGCGCTGCGGCTGCAGTACGACTGGCCGGCCCGGAGTCCTCTGACCATCCGAACCCGCTGGGACTATGTGCACACTGGCTATGAAGCAGCATCCAGGACGGGGGGAATAGCCCCCGGTTCGCAGGAGTCCGGTTCGCAGGAACCCGCTTCGCAGAAATCCGGCCCGCAGGGTCAGACACACTTTGGAACCGCACTCAGCCAAACATTGCGCTGGAACCGAAAACAGACCATCCGGCTGGATCTCAACTGGATGGTGTTTCACACGACAGACTACCGCGCCAGGATCTACCTGTTCGAACATGACCTGAGCCACTCCCTGTCCTCCATCATGGCATACGGAACCGGCCACCGCTCCAACCTCGTGCTGCGCATGCAACCCGCCGCATGGATTCAGGCCGAAATCAAACTGAGCCGCGTCATCTACCACGACAGATACGCTATCGGCAGTGGACATGAACAGACAACCGGTCCGGCAAGGACCTACATCGGCTTTCAGATGATAATGCGCCACTGATCAGACCGCCTGCACGCTGCATTGACAACTTGCCGCCGGCCTGTCGGAAAAAACCGACCTCTGTAATCAATCGGCATACAGATTGACGAGAGCATGCGGCTATTCTTCCGCCGCACATCAATCAATTTTCTCCGTCCATCAATCAATTTTCTCAATATATACGGCCGGTACCTCGACCAGAAGAACATGATGGATATGGTCAAGCTCAATGGTCACCCGCTTCTTCCCGCGCCAGTTCACCCAGCGCCCCTCATGGCCTTTCAACGGGCCATCGGTCACACGGACAAGATCGCCCCTGGTGAAGCTGGTTTCGGTGACTTCAAAAGCATCCGGACCAATCAGAATCTTGCGGATCAGCTCGATCTGGTCATCACGTATCGGAGCCGGCTCCCCCTGAAACCTGACAACACGCGCTACTCCGTCGGTCTGTACCGCCTCGTATATGCCGTTTTTGGGGATGCGAATGAACACATACCCGTTAAAGAGAGGCACCTCCACCTTTTTCTTCCTGTCACTCCATTGACGCACCACCTTGTGCAACGGAAGCCACGCCTCATATTGCTGCTCGAGCAGTAGCTCTACTACTTTTTTTTCAAATCTCGGACGCGTATAAAGTGCGTACCATCGGGGTTCATATATCATAGCTCCCTGACTGTTTGTTCATTTCTGACAAAGATAGAAAAAATCCAGGCTCAAGGGGAATAAGATCATGTTTTTTACAGAGAATAAACCCGGCTTTAACCTTTCATATTCCCTGTCTTTGGCGTATCTTACTGGATTATTTACCATGCATAATCCCTCTCAGGCAACTTCCTGGACAACCTCCTGTAAAGAGTTGGTCCACGGAGTTTCCTGAAATCCGCCTACGTTCACAACAACGCCATCTGAATATTTTGTTCCATGGGAAAAAGAACCCTCGTCACTTCAGCACTTCCCTACGCCAACGGCCCGATCCACCTGGGTCATCTTGCCGGTGCCTATCTGCCCGCAGACTTCTATGTCCGCTTTAAACGCATGAAAGGCGATGATATCGTCTTCATCTGCGGATCCGATGAACACGGCGTCCCCATCACCATCGCCGCCGAAAAAGAAGGAGTGACACCCCAGGATATCGTCGACCGCTATCACGAACTCAATAAAAAAACCTTTGAGGAGTTCGGAATCACCTTTGACTATTTCGGACGCACCAGCTCCCCCGTCCACCACGAAACCTCACAGGACTTTTTCCGCGTCTTGCATGAAAAAGGGATTTTCAAAAAGAAAAAAGAGACCCAGCTCTACGACGAAAAAGCAGAGATGTTCCTGCCCGACCGATATGTCAAGGGAACCTGTCCCCATTGCAGCTATGAAGAGGCCTTCGGAGACCAGTGTGAAAAATGCGGAACCTCCCTCTCCCCCTCCGACCTGATTGACCCTCAAAGCATGGTCTCGGGCGAAAAACCCGTCTACCGGGAAACCGAACACTGGTTCCTGCCTCTTGGCGATTTTCAGCCCAAACTCGAACAGTGGATCCTGGAAAACAGTAACTGGAAACCCAATGTCATGGGACAGATCCGCAGCTGGTTCAAGCAGGGTCTGGGCGACCGCGCCGTCACACGAGACCTGAACTGGGGAGTTCCCGTTCCACTCGACCATACGGAAGGAAAAGTGCTTTACGTCTGGTTCGACGCACCGATCGGTTACATCTCCGCCACCAGGGAATGGGCAGAGGAAAAAGGACAGCCCGACCTCTGGAAGCAATACTGGCGGGACAGCGATTCGGATCTGATCCATTTTATCGGCAAAGACAATATCGTCTTCCACTGTATCATGTTTCCTTCTGTGCTGATGTCCTATGACGGCTACGTTCTGCCAGTAAATGTGCCGGCCAACGAGTTCCTCAACCTTGAAGGCCAGAAACTGTCGACCTCAAGAGGCTGGGCCGTCTGGCTCCATGAGTACATGAATGATTTCGAACCGGATCTGCTCCGGTATGTTCTGGGAACCGGACTGCCGGAAACAAAAGACGCTGACTTCTCCTGGAAGTATTTCCAGGATCACATTAACGGCGAACTGGCCGATATCCTTGGCAACTTCATCTTCCGGACCCTCTCTTTCACACATAATTACTTCGACGGTAAAGTGCCCGAACCAGGGGAACTGACAGCTGCCGACCAGTCTCTGCTCGGAAAGATCACCATGTTGAAAAAGGAAGTCGACAAGGCCTACGAAAGCTTCCGGTTCCGTGACGCCATCCAGGCAAGCATGGCCCTGGCCCGGGCAGGCAACAAGTACTTCACCGAAACCGAACCCTGGCATCTGCGTAAAAACAACCCGGACCGCTGCGCTGCCGTCCTCTATGTATGCTGCCAGGTCTCAGCAGCCCTCTCCATCTTCTTCGAACCCATCATACCCGATGCCTGCGCAAGACTCCGCTCCTCGCTCGGTATTAAGGATGCCAAGTGGAGCAGCCTCACCGAAACGATGCTGACGGCCGGACAGACCATCGATAAAGGCGAAATCCTCTTTCGCAAAATCGAAGATAAAGCCATCACCGCTCAACTCGATAAACTCAGGGAGCAGACCCTCAAAACCGAAAAGGAAGCGGCCGGCACGAAACAGCAACCCGTAAAGTACGAGCCTTTGAAACAAACCATTACCTTCGACGATTTCCTGAAACTCGACCTGCGGACAGGTGAAATACTGACCGCCGAGAGGGTGCCCCGTTCCGATAAACTGCTCAAAGTGACTGTAGATATCGGTCTGGAAAAGCGTACCATCCTCGCCGGCATCGCCAAACAAACCGATCCCGAAACCCTTCCCGGTACCAAAGTGATCATCGTGGCCAACCTCAAACCCAGGAAAATGATGGGCACCATGAGCGAGGGAATGATTCTCATGGCAGAAAACCCCGACGGAACATTCCGGTTCCTCTCCGCTGACGCCGAAAATGGCTGTACTGTATCCTGACCAAAAGCATGGCATATATGCATTAATCATTGTATATGTAAGAGTTACACATTTTCCGTCTTCTGCCATGACTGCGAAGCGTCAACCGGAGAAAACAATTGTCTGACCAAACGAACCAACGGGGGAATTGGAATACAAAACTGGGTTTTGTACTTGCTGCCGCCGGATCGGCCGTCGGCCTCGGCAATATCTGGGGATTCCCGACACAGGTAGCCGACAACGGCGGAGCCTCCTTCATCCTCATCTATGTGGCATGCTGCCTCATCGTAGGCCTGCCCGTCATGGTTGCGGAATTTGCCATCGGAAGGAACACCCGAAGAAACCCCGTAGGGGCTTTCCGCAAACTGGGAAAGGGATGGTTTCCGCCTCTGATTGGCCTCTGGGGAGTGCTGTGCGGAATCATGATCCTCTCTTTCTACATGGTCATCGCCGGCTGGACCTTCAGCTTCATCTTTGAGCAACTCTTCGCCCAACTGGGCTTCATGAGCGCCTCCGAATGGGTTACCCGGATGGACAGCGGACCTAAAAACGCCTTTTTTGCCATTCTGTTTATCCTGGCAACCATAAGCATCATCGTCGGCGGTGTAAGTAATGGCATCGAACGGGCTACCAAAACCATGATGCCCATTCTGATCGCGGTCCTGGTCATCATGGCCGCCTATGTAATGACACTGGAAGGCAGCACCAAAGGACTCCGCATGTACCTGCTCCCCGATTTCAGCCTGATAAATACCCGGCTGGTCTTTTCCGCCATGGGACAGGCTTTTTTCTCCCTCTCAATTGGCATGGGAGCGCTGCTTACCTATGGATCCTATCTAAGAAAAAACCAGAATATCGTCGAATCCGCCACCTATGTAACCCTGGCCGATATGGGGATCGCCTTTCTGGCCGGACTCCTGGTCATCCCCGCCATGTTCGTGGCCGAAAACGCCGGTATCACCATCATCGGTGACGACGGAAGACTCTACTCCAGCTCCACCCTCGTGTTTGATGTGCTTCCCGGTCTCTTTTCCAGTATGGGCGGGCTGCTGGCCATTGTCCTGGGCACCGCCTTCTTCCTGCTGCTCAGCATGGCCGCGCTGACCTCCACCATCTCTCTGCTGGAAGTACCGGTCTCCTATGTGATCGACGAACACCGTGTCCCCCGTAAGAAAGCCGCATGGCTCGTTGGCGGACTTGTGATGGTACTGGCTGTCGGCGTCTCTTTCCGGACCAATATGATCTCTTTTCTCTATGTGATATTCAACAATGTGGGATTGCCGCTCGGGGGACTCATGCTCAGTATCTTCCTGGCTTGGTCATGGAAAACACGCAATGCCCTGGATGAGCTCCGCCATGGGTTCAAAAACCCCGAAAAAAGTCTTTTCCTGCGATTTTGGCCCGCTTTCGTAACCTATCTGTCCCCGGCCCTGATTGCCCTGGTTCTCATTACCACCCTCTACAACCTGCTTGGCGGCTGATCTTAATCCCGATAAACCGTCTTCGACAACAGAAGTCCCACCAATGCTCCGGCCATCGCGGGCAGTATCCATGCAAATCCCGCCTCAGCAAAAGGAATACGGGCGATTATTGCAAGCACAGGTGCCATCGGCATGCCGGCGATCTCCAGCGCCTCCGGGATGCTTGTCAGTAAAGCCCCTGTCACAGAACCCGCATATATCGGCCGGCGGTTGACCGACCGGCCCATCAGCGTGAGAATGATCAGGGCAATGGCCACGGGATAAACCAGTACCAGCAGAGGATAGGCTACATTGACAATGGTAGTCACACCAACCGTCGCAAAAACACCACTGAATACCACGGTCGCAACCGCTATCCACCGGTAATCCAGTCTGTTGTCGGACAATTTACTGAAATAGTCGGCAACGGTTGCCGTCAATCCGATCGCCGTGGTCAGACAGGCAAGGCTTACCGCAAGACCCAGGGCAAACTTCCCGCTTTCGCCCATAAGTTCCCGTGCAATGGCAATCAGCAAATCGGTCCGCTCCACCGAAAGATCAAAAATGGAGCTGGCCGTGGCACCCAGATACATCAAGCCACCGTAAACCAGACCTAGTCCCAATGCGGCTATGCCCCCTGCCATTGAGGTCATCTTTACCTGCTCGCTGACCTGGTTGTATCCCTTGAATATCAACGCCCCGATAACAATCTGTGCAAAAACAAGCGATGCCAAAGCATCCATGGTCTGATAACCCTCCCGGAAACCCCGCCCGGTTGGTCCGGCCAGATCCATCTCCGCAATGGAACCCAGTGGAGTCATGATACCCTTCAAAATAATCCATGTCAGAGTCAGCACCAGAAAAGGAGTCAAATACTTTCCGATTTTGTCCACTACGGACGAGCGATTGAGCGCAAACCACAGGGTAATCCCGAAAAAGAGTATCGAAAAAAACCAGACGGGAAACTCCGGCCACGTTGGCCTGATCCCCAGTTCAAAAGCAGTGGCACAGGTCCTGGGTATGGCCAGAAGAGGTCCTATGGCCAGAATGATGACGATACTCAGGAGACGCCCGAACCATGAACTCACCCGACCGCCCATATGCTCGACCGTACCGCCGGCACGGGCGGCCGCCATAATACCCAGCAACGGCATTCCAATACCCGTGATCAAAAAGCCCGCAAGTGCCCAGCGCCAGTCTACCCCGGCCATCAAACCCATGTAGGGTGGAAAAATGAGATTTCCCGCACCAAAAAACATGGCAAACAGCGCCACACCCACCACCAGTACATCCCTGCTGCTCTGTTGCATACGTTTTGTTTTATTTTCTGTTGACAATGCAGAGAACATAGTACCATTTCATCTGTTTTAAAAAAAAATTTATAAGGTCAGATGGAGTGTCCATGACTTTTTTAATCATGAACCTGTGTGACCGGAGAATGGTCATGGACATTTCATCTGTTTAAAAAATAAAATTTATAAGGTCAGATGGAGTGTCCATGACGTAATAAACATGCGCCTGTGTGACCGGGCTGCGGTCATGGACATTTCATGAG